>NZ_JAQMTI010000111.1:0-25155 GCF_028329225.1 Sphaerospermopsis kisseleviana CS-549
ATTCGGACAATTAATTATCGGTTTTTACCTAAGACTATCATCCGAATGCTGATGCTTCCAGCACGCTTCGCGAACGCCCCTACATTGTTGACGCGAAACCTAAATCAAAATGTGGTTTATTTACCTGAAAATAGCTGTAATCTCCCCATCTCCCCAATCACCAATCACCAATCACCAATCACCAATCACCAATCACCGTTTATCTACCAACACCTACATATTGGAAACCAGCTCTTACCATCGTTTCCGGGTCCAAGAAGTTACGACCATCAATCATAACGGCGTGGTTCATTAATTTTGCCATTTTTGCATAGTCCAAAGTGCTGAACTGTTGCCATTCGGTAACGAGTACCAAAGCATCACAGCCATCAGCCAGTCTTTGGGCATCGGTTTCTACCAATACTCCTGAAAGACCATGACGCATACCTGTTTGGGAAATAATCGGGTCATAAGCTTTGACTTTAGCTCCCAGTCGATTGAGTTGCTCAATCAAGTTGAGTGCAGGAGCATCCCGTAAATCGTCTGTATCGGGTTTGAAGGTTAAACCGAGTAGTCCCACAGTTTTACCTTTGAGGATTTTTAAAGCTTGTTGTAATTTTTCCAAAGCAATCAAACGCTGACGTTCATTCACACTCACAGCAGCTTTGAGTAACTGGGCTTCATATCCATAATCATCAGCGGTGTGAATTAGTGCTGATACATCTTTGGGGAAGCAAGAACCACCCCAACCTATGCCCGCTTGCAAGAACTTGTTACCAATTCGGGAATCTAAACCAATACCTTTTGCTACTTGGGTAACATCAGCACCAACGCGATCGCAAATATTTGCCACTTCATTAATAAAACTAATCTTGGTTGCCAAAAAAGCATTGGCAGCATATTTAATCATCTCTGCTGAACTCAAGTCGGTCACCAGCACTGGTACAGGCGGTAAAGACTGATCAAAAGCAAACTTGCGTTCTACAATCGGGGCATAAAGTTCCTTCATCATGGCGATCGCCTGTTGACTGTTCCCCCCCAAAACAATCCGATCCGGGTTAAAGGTGTCGTAAACTGCTGAACCTTCCCGCAAAAACTCTGGATTACTCACAACATCAAAGTGAGCGGAAATTTCCGGTGGTTTTTCCTCAGCAGATGAACCACCTACCGCCACCAATGACTTCTGACGTTCAACAATACCATCTAAAACAATCATCCGTACCCAGTCACCAGAACCGATGGGTACTGTAGATTTATTCACAATTACCTTATAACCGCCATTGAGATTAGCTCCAATCCCACGCGCTACAGCTTCCACATAACGGGTATCACTTTCACCATTAGGTAATGGCGGAGTTCCCACAGCAATAAACAGAATTTCCCCGTGGGCAACTCCCCCAGCCATATCCGACGAAAATTGAATATTTCCACTATTAATAGCAGCTTGCATAATTTCCGAAAGTCCAGGCTCGAAAATTGGCGACTGCCCAGATTTCATTAACTTTAGTTTCTCTTCGTTGTTATCTATGCAGATGACATCATGACCAATATAAGCTAAACAAACTCCTGTGACTAAACCCACATAACCAGTCCCGATTACACAAACACGCATTTTTTAAACTCCTCGTTTTTTTATTATCAGTCATTGGTTATTAGTCATGAGTTGTTGGTTAACAAATGACTAATGAGAACTGATTATAGACTAATCATTAGTTTTGATACGTTGACGGAAATCTTCTACTGTTAGTTTTAACCCTTCTTGTAAAGGAATGGTAGGTTCCCAATTTAATAAAGTTTTTGCCTTGGTAATATCGGGACGACGACGACGAGGATCATCGGAAGGTAGGGGTTCAAACTTAATTTCTGCATCTGGGTTAACCATATTTTGTACTGTCTGTGCCAGTTCTAAAATAGTGTATTCATCAGGATTACCCAGATTTACAGGTCCGATGTAATCACCATTCATCAGCCTCATTAGACCTTCAACTAGATCAGATACATAGCAAAAGCTGCGAGTTTGTGAACCTTCACCATACACGGTTAAAGGAACTCCCTTTAATGCTTGCACAACCAAGTTACTGACTACCCGACCATCGTTTTCTAACATCCGTGGTCCATAGGTGTTAAATATTCTGGCTACACGAATATCAACTTTATTTTCTCGGTAGTAGTCAAATGTCAAAGTTTCCGCAATTCTTTTACCTTCGTCATAGCAGGAGCGGATACCAATAGGATTAACACTACCACGATAATCTTCGGTTTGGGGATGGATTTCTGGATCACCGTAAACTTCACTGGTGGAAGCTAATAAAAATCTCGCTTTCACCCTTTTAGCTAACCCCAACATATTCATGGTTCCCATCACATTAGTTTTGACGGTTTTAATGGAGTTGTACTGGTAATGCACAGGAGACGCAGGACAAGCCAAATGATAGACTTGATCCACTTCTAAGCGAATTGGCTCAGTAATATCATGACGGATCATCTCAAAATAAGGGTTATTGAACCATTTGAGGAGATTGCGTTTATTTCCCGTATAGAAGTTATCCAAACATATAACTTCATGTCCATCAGCCATTAGTCGGTCTATCAGATGAGAACCAATAAACCCAGCACCGCCAGTCACTAAAATTCTCATAGTTTCCCAATTATTTTCTAGATATTTCCAGGGGTATTATCCTTATTTTTAGATTACCCGGCTTCAGTATATTAATACATAGTTAAGGAAAATAACTCTCAGTAGATTAAGCAATTTTCCCACAGAGCCTGTACAAAATTATTATTGATCTTCTTTGATATTCTAAATGAATATGGAATTTTCTGTTATTTTTCATCAAATCTTCAACATGATCTAAAAAATGTCAAGTTTTTTTACAAGAAGTGTCGCCAGTGATGATGAATTAAATAATGAGAATTGTGGTTAGTATTTTTGTAAAACCGCTATTTTAGCGTGGTTAATATTTGACAAAGCAAGTGTATGATGGCGTTGTGGTTCTCCCAGAATGATCATGGAGCAGGTAAGTTGCCTAGCTAATTCGCTGGTAACATCACTCATAGCTAACCCTCCAGGGATAGTACGATTACGGATAAAAGGCAATACAACTAAATCATACAATCTTGCAGCCTGTAAAATAGCTTGAGCAGGATTTTCATGAGTGAAAATTTGAATTTCTGGTGGATTTGGTACAGCTAAATTAGATACCCATTGGGATAAATGCTCTCTTCTGGCAGAAATTTGACTAGCACTGGTGCGGCGATCGCAAACATTGAGAAGAGTAATCTGGCTTTGATTAGCATCTGCCAAGGTTTGAGCAAATTGTACAGGTGTAAGTGCTGGCGTGGTTAAATTTTCTATCGGCACTAAAATACGCTGAATTTTTTTTGGTGATTCTACCAGACGTGCCACAGCCACTGGACAATGGGAAGCCCAAAGCACATTATCAATGACATTCCCTAATAAACGCGCCCGCAAACCATTACGTTTACCCCAACCTATAATAATCAAATTCGCTTTTTGTTCACGAGCAGTCCTGCATATTCCAGGAGCGAAAGCATCATCAATTCTCAGTAATGGTTCTGCTGGTGCGCCTAATAACTGACTTTGTGCAATGGCTTTAGCCAATAACTTTTCACTGTGCTGCCAAGCGGTATCTAACTGGGGTGCATCCATTTGAGATGTAGCATGAGCGATCGCTAATGGTAAAACTTTACCCTGGGATTGACAGGCTAATAAGGCCGCCATTTCCATCAAATACTTTTGCGTTTGGGGATTTTGGATAGGTACGATGATAGTAAAATTACCCTGAGATGATTGTGATTGCTGCTGAGACAAAGTAATTGGTGATACTTCTTCCACCGATGAACAGGTCAAATTCACAGCACACCCAGCAGCCATGAGACTTGTCAGCCAAGGTCCCAAAGTCGCTGTAATCAGCACCAAGATAATGGCAGTGTTTAATACCTCTCCTGACAGTACACCAGACCTGTATCCCCCTACAGCCACCGCTAATGTTGTACCTCCCAAGGGAAGAGATAGTGACCAAATAGTTAGTGTTTCCTGCCAACTATAGCGGTAAACCAACCTTGCCAACACAGATGCCATAAATTTGCCGACAATCAAACCCACTAAAATTAATAGTAATAACTTGATTGTGCTGTACCCAGCAAAGAAGCTAGGTAAATCAATCCTTAAACCTAAGTCAATAAAGAAAATAGGAATAAATAAAACACTGCCGATAAATATTAATTTTTCTTTAACTGGTCCTTCGCCTATAGCTTCATTAACGGCTAAACCTGCCAGGAAAAAGCCCACAATTTTGTTTAAACCCATCAGTTGTGCAATGACAACTGCCAGAAATACAGACATCAACACACACAAAAACTTGTTACCCTCCTCATCCCCAGAACGGCGGAAAAATTCTTGGCTCGCCCAATCAAAACCGACTAACACTATCATGAAGTATATTATTACCCAGCCTAATATAGTTATTAGTTGAGAAAATTTGGATAACCCACCATGAAAGCTGGTGATAGCAACAGTTAAGATTAGCAGTGTGCCGATATCTTTAAAAATTGTGGCTCCCATTGTCATAGTCACAGCCTGATTATTTGTCAATCCCAAACGATTGATAATTGGATATGCCAAAAGAGAGTGAGAAGACAGGAAGCAGCCTATTAGTATAGAACTATGCCAACTAAAGTCCAAAAATCGTCCTCCTAATGTTCCTAGCATCAGGGGTAAAAGGAAACTAAAAGCACCAAATATTAAGGAACGACTTTGCTGTTGACGGAAAAGTGGGATATTAAATTCCAATCCGGTGATAAACATCAAGTAAACTAACCCAATGTCTGATAGCAAGGCCATCATTGGCAATTCAGGTTCAAATAAGCGCCAACCTGATGGACCTAGTACCACTCCAGAGCCAACCAAACCTACTAATGCTGGCAATCTTAGTCGCTCAAAGAGGATAGGTATAACAAAAATAACTAACAGTAAAATAGCCAAGGGAACAATAGGTTCTGGTCCTAGAACTTGAAAGGTTGGATCTAACGTCAGAACTTGTGACACAAGTGGCATCATAAAAAACATTTATCAGTTATCAGTTGTCAGTTATCAGCTATTAGGAGTTCAAAAATTTCCAGGACTCAGGAGTTATACACTGAATACTGAATGTTGAATGTTAAATGTTGAAGTTTTGTCGCTCCCTGCTCGCTACCTATTCCCTATTCCCTATGGGTGAATTTGGCTCAAAATAAAGCGTAGTCGATCATAATCGTCTTTTAGCAGTACACTGAGATGGCGACCAGCTTTAATCAGCCATTCTCTGTCAGCTTTGCGTAATTGGTAAACTTCACGAATAGCAGATGCAGCTAAAGATTCTACTGGCGCACCATTAATCAAAAGTAACGTCCTTAAAAAATCTAATTTTTCTGTGAACCTGACGATCGCTTCTGGTTGACACCGATAAACCGCTTGATGTATTTGGGGCGGACGTGGTGGGAGATACTGATACACTCCTTGGTTACTGAGATTTTGTGACTGCTGCTCAAATCCAACAATTGCCGCCCGAAATTCTGTTCTGAGCATAGCAAATATCTGGGGTTGTTCTTCTCGCAAAGTTTGCAAAGACAAACCCAACGCCCTAGCCCGGTGTACAGAATCTATGGGCATAGTTGTGGCATGATATACCACAGCATAGATTTGATTCCCAGATTCTTCATCTACAGCACAAACCCAACTACCAAAAGGTGGCATAACTGGAAAACTCAAGTCTTCTGGTTCTAGACATTGCGCCAAAAATTCGGTAGTTGTGGTTTCGATCACCTCCGCAATGTGGTGAGGATGGCGATCGCCTGTCGCAAACTGTGGTAAGGGTAGACGCATGACAATCAGTTATCAGTTAACAGTTATCAGTTATCATCTGTCTTTTATCAACTGTGGACAAATGACAACTGACAAATGACAACTGACTAATGATGACTAATGATGACTAATGACGAAAGAATTATTTTCCTTTTTTCTTGGCAGTAGTTTCTACGAGTTCTAATTCTGGCAAGCGGAAGGTAATAATTTTGTCCCAGTTACCACCTTCAAACAGTACAGCTACTTTACCATCACTTACTCGTTGCACAAGTCCTTCATACCGATAGTATGTATCTGCGGGATTTTTGACGCGAACAGTGGCTCCAGGCAGAATCATGTTTTTACCCTCAATTTGTTCTCTTTTATTAGCTTAATATTAGTTGATGGTGATTGGTAATTGGTAATTGGTAATTGGTAATTGGTGATTGGGAAAATCAAATTGATTACCCAGTCCCCAGTCCCCAGTCCCATTTAATAATATTTTTGCCCTTGCCGGAAATTAGCCACAGATTCCACAATTCCCAAGGCAATAAAGTTTGCCAGAATGGCAGAACGTCCATAGCTCATCCAAGGTAGGGTAATACCGGCAACAGGAACTAAACCAATGGTCATACCTACATTAATAATTAACTGAAACACAATCATTAACAAAACACCAATAGCTAACAAAGAACCAAAATTATCTTTGGCGGTTTGAGCTACGTGTAATAGTCGGTAACAAATTAAGCAGAAAGCGAAAAGTAAAATTAAACAACCCACGAAACCAAATTCTTCACCCACAGCAGAGAAAATAAAGTCAGTATGCTGTTCAGGGACAAAATTTAGTTGTGTCATTGGGCCTTTGAACAAACCCCATCCCCAGATTTCCCCAGAACCAATGGCTATTCGAGATTGAATTAGGTGATAACCAGCACCAAGGGGGTCAAGTTCAGGATTAATAAATACAGTCAGTCTATCTTTTTGATACTCTTTTAATAGATGATTCCAGGCAAAAACACCTAGTCCACCACCGAGCATATTGAGACATAATGTACCAATACCACTAAGTCCAAATTTACGCCAAGGTAAAGTTTGCCAACCCACAATTCCCATAGCTCCTGCCCAGGCTAAACCCAAAGGAGTAAGAGAAATATTTTCAAAGAGAACTATTGAGTTGGACAAAGGCCAAGGTATGCTGAATAAAATTGCTGAGAATACAGGCGAAACCAGCAAAATTAACCAACCAGGATTAGCATTTGCCCAATAGAGCATTCCTAAAACTATTGACCCAAAAACCAGTGATGTATCCAAATCTGGCTGTACAAATACTAATCCCCAAGGAACAGCAGCGATCGCCAGGGAACGCAAAACACTATCAAATGTAGGATCTGTACGTTTATGTAGCAAAGCAGCCAAGCTAATAATTAGACCAACTTTAGCAAATTCTGATGGTTGCACATGAAACCCACCAATACTAATCCATCGCTGTGCGCCTTTGGCACTTGTACCAACCACCATCACCAAAATCAGACTAAAGTTAGTCAGAGCATAAGTGATCCAATGCCACTGCATTAAGTTTTCGTAGCGACAACGAGCCAAAAACAGAGCAATGATTGATCCAATACCAGTCATCAGCCAATGCCACCACCAGTCAGTTACTGGCTTATTCAGTTCTGTACTGAGGATCATAAGTCCACCAAACATACTGACAGCAATAGCTAGGCAAAATAATAGCCAATCTACCTGCTGCCAAGGCTTAATCCAATATTGCCAGCGGACTTTAGGGAGCGAACGTTTTAACAACATTGTGCGAAGAGCGACTTGAGTTTTAAATGGGGACTGGGGACTGGGGACTGGGGACTGGGAAGAAAAAAACTCTATCCTGCCTCCTGCCTTCTTGCTTATGTCAGAGCAGCAACTGATACTTTACCTGCGATAGCTAGAGCGATCGCTTTTAAAGCTTTAGCAGAAGCTGAATCTGGATCAGAAACCACTATGGGTATACCACTATCTCCACCAACTCTGGTAGAAATTTCCAAAGGAACACAGCCCAAAAGTGGTACATCTAATTCGGCAGCAGTTTTTGAACCTCCACCAGAACCAAAAATGTCATATTGTTTATCTGGTTGATCGGGAGGAATAAAATAACTCATATTCTCCACAATCCCTAATACTGGTACATTCATTTGCTGGAACATCCGCAAACCCTTGCGAGAATCCAGTAATGCGACATTTTGAGGTGTAGTCACAATTACTGCTCCTGCCATTGGTACTGCTTGGGTTAAAGTTAACTGAGCATCTCCAGTTCCCGGAGGCATATCGACAATTAAATAATCAATTTCTCCCCATTGCACCTGATACAAAAATTGACGAATTACGCCATTGAGCATTGGACCACGCCAAATAACTGGTTGATCGCGGTCAATCAAAAAGCCCATTGATACTAATTTGACTCCATGATTAAATGCAGGTTCGAGAATTTCCCCAGTTTCTGTAGAGCGCACAGTAATTTCTGCATCAGCCAAACCTAACATCGTCGGGTCATTCGGTCCGTAAATATCAGCATCTAGCAAACCAACTTTCGCCCCTGTTTGTGCCAAAGCAACTGCCACATTTACGGCAACTGTGCTTTTACCAACACCACCTTTACCGCTAGAAACCGCAATAATATTTTTCACCCCAGCCACACCAGTGCGATCCGGTAGGCTTTTTTGTTGGGGTGTTTCTGCTGTTACTTCTACGCTGATATCTGTTACACCAGGCAGTTTTTGCACAGCTTTTTTACAATCTTCGACAATAAATTCTCGCAAAGGACAGGCGGGAGTAGTCAACACCAAAGTAAAGCTAACCTTGCCACCGTCAATTTTGACGTTGCGAATCATATTCAGTTCTACCAGACTTTTGCGAAGTTCTGGATCTTCCACTGGTCGCAACACTTCTAGGACTGACTGGGAATTGAGGACATCATACATAGCGTTTGTACCGTTGCCGCCTTAATAAAGCTTAAAAAATTTTCATGTTCTCCTACTTGAATCTTAACTTTCTTGGGGCATTAGTGATTGGTGACTGGTGATTGGTGATTGAAAATATAAATAATTTCTCCCTGCTCCCTGCTCCCCTGCTTCTTCCCCAGTCCCCAGTCACTTAAAAATCAAAACAACTGTCATCGAGAGATTTTTTCTTGCCGGAAACTGCTTGCAGTGCTGCTTTTTCTACAGATTCTACTAAAGACCGTGCTACTCGATCTACATAGGGACGGGACAAAGACCAAATTAGAGGTGATAACCAGCCACGTAGTGTTACAGAATAAGACAAATAACTGCCACAAACCGTTGACTCTACTTGGTATGTGATCCGTTCCTCAATCCCAGGAATTGCCAAAACGCGGATACTTAACATCTGTTTAGGATTTACCCGTTCTACAAAAATCTGGATGGGAACTGGCCAAAAGCGTGTTACCGCTAGGAAAATTAATCCGGGTTTGGGTACTAATCCTAATGGTACGTTAGTGCTTTTGAGGAGTGGATGCCAGGAAACATCTGTTAAGTCAGCCACCTTTAACCAAAGTTCATCTACAGAAGCAGAACTGATCTCTCGATAAGTCCGCACCAGAGAAGCACAAAATCGACGACGTTTGCGGTGGATGAATTTGGATAACCAACCTTGCACTGTCCTAATCCTCCTGGCTACAATCTGTCTGGTGACTCTGGCATCTGGGAAAATTTGAGTCAAGCTATCTACTCACTACAGATACCATACAGAAAATCGGCTGCTTTGTGGACTAATTCTCTAGGTTCTGGTGTTCATAACAGAAATATCTCCATAATTATTGCAAAGAAACTTAATAAATCTACAAGCCTATACGCATTTGATGGAAAATAGCTTTAGTCAATCAATTTTGGATTTTAGATTTGCGTTAGCGAAGCGTACGCAGCGCAGCGAGTATTTTAGATTGACTGCGCCGACAAGGGGACGCAGTTTGGAGATTTGAGATTGAGGGCGGGGCTGGAAGTAAAAAATCATCCAAAATCCAAAATCCAAAATCCAAAATCTAAAATTGGCATGGTCAAGATAATCTATTGGTTTTGACCACTCATCAGAAAAAGCAGTTTTGGCAAATTGCGCCAGGTTTTTGGCTCTAATTGTCCAGAAATTTTTAAAATGGAAATTTGTAGCTTGCACAAAAATTGTAATTTTAGGTTCGGGAATCTATGTTGACAAACTCGCAAACCCCCACTCTTACGACAGAATCATCTAAGTTTCTGCCAGCACCTGACGCTCAGTCCAGAGTTAGTCAGTTTATGAAACAGTTACAGGACGAAATCACCAACGAGTTAGAAGCACTGGATGGTGTTGGTAAGTTTATGGAAGACAGTTGGGAACGTCCAGAAGGGGGTGGTGGGCGATCGCGTGTCTTGCGTGATGGCGCTATTTTTGAACAAGCTGGTGTAAATTTTTCTGAAGTTTGGGGTTCCCATCTCCCCCCGTCAATTTTAGCCCAGCGCCCAGAAGCAACAGGACACGGATTCTATGCTACTGGTACTTCTTTGGTGTTACACCCTCGTAATCCTTATGTACCTACAGTTCATTTAAATTACCGTTATTTTGAAGCAGGTCCAGTTTGGTGGTTTGGTGGTGGTGCGGATTTAACACCTTATTACCCCTTTGCTGAAGATGCGGCTCATTTCCATCAAACTTTGAAACAAGCTTGCGATCAACATCACCCAGAATATTACCCTGTGTTTAAACGCTGGTGTGACGAATATTTCTATCTCAAACATCGAGGGGAAACTAGAGGTGTTGGCGGTCTGTTTTTAGATTACCAAGATGGTCAAGGTGCTATTTATCGCGGACCTGATCCCAAAGGAGAAGCCGCAAATTATAGTAATCAGGTGGGAGCATTACCTCCACGCACTTGGGAACAGTTATTTTCTTTGGTGCAAGATTGTGGTAGAGCTTTTTTACCAGCTTACGTGCCAATTGTCAAGAAAAGAAATGGCATGGAATATGGCGATCGCCAACGGAATTTCCAGCTATACCGTCGGGGAAGATATGTAGAATTTAACTTGGTTTATGACCGAGGCACAATTTTTGGTCTGCAAACCAATGGACGCACAGAATCAATTCTCATGTCTTTACCACCTCTAGTTCGTTGGGAATATGGCTACCAACCAGAACCCAATTCTCCCGAAGCTGAACTTTATGAAACTTTTCTGAAACCACAAGATTGGATAAACTGGAAACTAAATCAACAGTAACAAGTGTTGGTAACACAGTAAAATTCCACACATTTATCTAGATCCAGGAGACAGGACTGGGGCTGGTCGATGAACAATCAAGGGTTTGGGCTGGTTTGAGGAAATAGGATGAAAGAAGATATTTGTGATCTGGTTTTAGTAAAGGATATTTAGGCAAATAGTCGCTTTTGTCTGAGAAAGATACACTTTTATCTCTAGAGAACTCTGCTTTCCATTCACCAAGAAACCGAAAATTCCCCAAACCCAGCCTCAATAGATTAATGGGAAATTTAGTGAATCCAGATACTTACCACTGTTGCAGTTAGTTAAACTACTACAATATAGGCATTGAGTCAAAATTCTCAGTTTGTAGTTATAGCCGGCTCATGTTCAAGATCAAACAGAGAGAATCCTGTAATATTTGATTTAATTAGCTGATTGAGGATTCTGGAAAATATACGGTTGATGGTGAAATTTAAACAATCACCAATTTATGAAGTCTATATAAAAAAGTGAAAAAGTAGTTTATTTTCAGGACAATATCACGGAGACAACAGTGAATATAGACCAAAAAACCTATACAAACCTAGACGGGAATACTGTAATTGTCTTGAAACCAACTGATCATCGTTTAGACATCACTACTGCTTGGCAATTTCGCCTGAAGTTACAAGAGTGTATTTCTAAACTCAGTCGTCATGTAGTTGTCAATCTGGAGCAGGTAAATTTTATTGATAGTTCTGGTCTTACTTCCTTAGTGGCGGGAATGCGTGATGCTGATAAAGCGAAGGGTAGTTTCCTGATCTGCAATATCCATCCAGAGGCCAAACTTGTCTTTGAGGTGACAATGATGGATACAGTCTTTGAAATTTTTGAAACTGAAGCAGAAGCTTTGGAAAGATTATTCCTCAACTTGGTCAAGAACGAATAGGAGTCAGGAGTCAGGAGTCAGAAGGGGAAAAAGAGAATTTTTGCGAAACTAGCTGTTAACCTCATATCTTGCATAACTTGGCAAAGTAGCCTTTAAACGAGAAAATAAAAATACGTCGCCCTTAACATTTTCTTTGTGAATAACGTCCGTACCGTCTCTGATACAAAGCGAACTTTCTATAATCTTCATACCCGTCCCATCAACACTATTTACCGTCGGGTAGTGGAAGAGTTGATGGTGGAAATGCATCTGCTGTCAGTAAATGTTGATTTTAGCTACAATCCAATTTATGCCTTGGGGGTTGTCACCACTTTTGACCGCTTCATGCAAGGCTATCAACCGGAACAGGACTTAGCATCTATTTTTAAAGCCATGATTCAGGCTGTAGAGCAAGATCCCCAACGGTATCGACAAGATGCAGCTAGATTGCAAGCTGTAGCACATAGTTTGCCAGTTAAGGATTTAATTGCTTGGTTGAGCCAAACCACTCAATTCTATCAAGATGTCGATTTGCAAGCACAACTACAAGCTATTGCTCAAAATCCTCATTTTAAATACAGCCGCTTGTTTGCCATTGGTTTATTTTCATTATTGGAATTGGCAGATGCTGAATTTGTCAAAGATGACCAGCAACGTAATGAGGGGCTAAAAGCGATCGCTCTAGGTTTACACCTATCTGAAGATAAAATTACCAAGGATTTAGAGCTATATCGTTCTAATCTCGATAAGATGGCACAAGCACTGATAGTAATGGCAGATATGCTGGCTGCAGATCGGAAAAAACGCGATCAACGTCAGCAAAAATCCACTGCTCCGGTAGCTCCTCCCAGTAACGAATAATCTGTAATTCGTGATTCGTAATTCGTAATTAAAAGTTGCAGAGCATCAAATTAAATTATTGATTATTTATGCCAAGCAACCTAATTGACAACGAGAAAAATGTACAAAGCTGTCAATTCTAATTACAAGTAAGAATTCAGAACTTAGGGGTCAGGAGTCAGAATATCAGAATATTTGATAAATTTGTTAATTATCAAATAGTGATTTTTCTGTAAGCATTAAAAATCTGACTACTGAAAGCCAATAGCTGAATGCTGACAATTAAGAATTACGAATTACGAATTACGAATTACGAATCATGAACTATTTACACACCCAGTAATTTGTAAATTATATTGTTAATAATGGTGAGTGCAAAAGCCCCTAAAACAGCACTCCAAATCCCATAACGTAAGCGAAAACCTTCTACTAACCAAGCAGCAATACTAAAACAAACAACAGCAATCATGAATGTAAAGATACCAGATAATAAGTCAAAAGTGGCTAAATTTGGTATCGTAAATACAACGCCTAAAATGGGTCTAACTAATGCGGTAATAATACCAAGAACTGCTGCGGAAAAAACCGCTTTCTGTGGAGAATCAATTTCCACACCCACAGGCAACTTACTAATAATCCACAAACTGATAGACGTGACTATCCAAACAATTAACAGAGTCGTAATATTCATTGCCGCAACCCTTGAAACGTAAATGGTGATTGGCGATCAAGTCAGAGAATGTTTTAAAAGCTTCCCTATCGGCGAATATAATTCGCTACTACACAAACCAAATCCACCACGGTGAGTTTTGCCTATGTAGCCGCGATTTCTAATCGCCCACTGAGTGCTGATAGCGGAATTTACGCGATAAAATACTTGGTCTATTGATGGGAAAATCTTTGTAGCTTAACCAATTATTTATAAATTAGCAGAGGTTTTTTCTCTACAGTGATTTATTTTAAATATCTTTAGGTTTATCTAATATTTCTTGATATTGCTAAAAATAAAATTCCCCCTAGCCCATATTATGCAACCGGGTTTGAGGGAATTTAGACTGAGAAAATCTGATTAAAATTGTGTCACCTTTGTGGTGCAGAATCGCTATTTTGCGGTACAGGTACTTGGGGTGTGGTGTTGTTGGGAACTATGGGCGAAATTCCCGGATTAATCCCTTGCGCTGGTGCTGGAAATGGATTGGGTGCAGAGGGTAGAGAAGGGTTAAAATTATTTTGGGGGTCAGTTCCCGGTATTGGTACAGTATTAGGTATTGGTACAACCGGGGTAGTAGAAAAGTTTGGTGAATTAGTCAGTGGTTGAGATGCTCCAGGAATAATTCCCAAAGAAACACGATTACCTCCCACTTGTCGGAGCAAATCTAATGTTTGAATCACATCATTATAAGTTGCTGTACGAGAGGCATTCAGCAACAAAATACCATTAGGATTTGTTTGGATATACTGCTTTAATCGTGCTTGCAACTCTTCCCGTCTCACAGCTTCTTTTTCAATGTAAATTTGACCAACAGCATCAATAGTTACAGGTAAAATGTCACTTCGTAGCTGTGAACTAGCAGAGGAAGTAGTACCTGTGCTGGCTTTGGGTAAATCCACATTAATTGCCTGTTGTCTGGTAAATTGCAAAGCTGCTAACAAAAAGAAAGTCAGGATACAAAAAACAACATCAATTAAAGGAATGATTTGAATTTGAACTTCTTCGATGGGAGTATGTAAGTTAACTTTCATTTTCTAGCTCTGGTGGGGAGTCAGGAAAGGGATTTTGGTCTGTTTTATCTGTTGTATCTGAAGCTGGTTCTGGGGTTGGAGTAGAATTATTTTTGCGTCGCTTACGGGGTGAAGTAAAACGTTCCTGTGTGGGTTCCCGTACTATTCCTAATGTACTTTTGTTGGGATCTGGTGGAGACTGACGGTAAAGCAACTCTAAATCATTGCCAGCTTTATTAAAAACTTTAACTTGGTTAACAACAAAACCTTGAAACAGGCGATAAAATACCAAAGTGACGATCGCAACTATTAACCCAGCGGCCGTACTAATCAAAGATTCGCCAATCCCTGTAGTTACGCCAGCTGTAGATTCAGTACCCAAGTCACCTATTCTAATTGCTCGCAAGGACTGAATCAAACCTAAAACCGTACCCAATAATCCTAACAGTGGGGAGAGAGCAATCACAGATTCCAAGAGTTTTTCTCCTCTCCGCATCCCTGCTACTTCTTCTGCTGCTGTGGACTCTAACGCTAGTCGGAAGGTTTCCGCATCACTTTTTTGTAAGCGTAGGGGTGCATAGAGAAAACGTCCTATGGGCTGATCAATGGCTTTTTGGGCGATTTCCGTAGCTATTTCCCAATTATCGGTAGCAGCATCTAAAACGCGCTCTACAATTTCTTTTTCCTGGGTCAAGATCCGCAACCAGAACCAAAGACGCTCAAAAATCACACTCAAAGATAGGACTGACAGCACCAGCAAAGGCCACATCGCTGGACCGCCCTTGTTAAACAAATCTAAAATATCCACTTTGTAGGTTTCCTCTCTCCATTACTATTCTGTTTACTCAAAAATCTCGGTGCTTCAATTAGTCCATCTTTGTCACCATTAGTCCAAGCAATTGTATCTGTACAACCTAAATCAATTGCTATTGTCCCGGTATTGGTTTGACGACTATTTTTGAGTATTTCATCATCAACTTCTAATGCGATAGAGGCATACCATTTACCCTTGCGGTAAACAATATCACAGGTTTTAGGATTTCCCCATAACCTAGCTTTACCACGCATTTGAATTTGACCTATTTTAGCTAATTCCAAATAACCGTTATCGCCAATTGAGTGTACTTTCCATCCTGTACCAGATGGATATGTCCAACCAGAATAATGTCTAATTGATCTTAGTTTGGGGTATTTTGCTAAACCCACCAAAAATCTGTTGAATGCAAAGTCAACTCTTTTTAGTGTTGCTTGTAATGCTTGGGAATTGATATGTTTATATTCTGTCCACTGCTCCTTGAACTCTGGTAGACAATTTTGTTGATCTAGATATTTAACCGATTTACCAAACTTTTGATATTCGGTTTTGCGGTGATAAACAGCAACATTATACAGATCCTTGTGGAGTCTGCGGTGGTAGAGCAATGTTTCATTTATTTTCTGGGTTGGATATAGTCTAAATGTTGCTCTACGCAATGCCACTATTTATCACCTCTTTGGTTTTGATGTATTGTTAATTATAGTCACTCTATAATCGGTTGTCAATATGGAAACTACCCTAAACAGGGCTTCTCATGCTGTTTACAACATTCAGTTACATATAGTGCTAGTAACCAAATATCATAAGGATGTTATCAATCAAGCAATATTAGGTAAGCTACAAGAAGTTCTTGACCGTGTATGCTCTAAGCGAAAGAGTAAATTACTCGAATTTAGTGGAGAAGAAAATCATGTTCATCTATTGGTAGACTTACACCCAGACAACAATATTTCTCAATTTGTTAGTTCGCTAAAATCTGCATCTAGCAGAATTATTAGAAGCGAATTTCAGGAATATCTAAAACAGTTTTATTGGAAAAAAGAAGATCCTAGTTTTTGGACAGATGCTTATTGCGTTATATCTGTTGGCGGTGCTTCCCTGGAAACCGTCAAGCAATATGTCCAAAACCAAAAACAACCAAATAGGGCTTGCTGAATAAATGTGAAAATATTACAAGTAAAGGGTCTTAGCCTGCTGGAAGTTAAAAAAGTGCAAGACTTTACGAGGTGGGAACTCAAAAACCTTGCATTTAATTTCTACACAAAGGAAAAATCGCTCCCATCGAACTCTTGAAACTGTTCCCTGTTAAGAGTTCCCTGTCTCCACGACAAGACTTTTTCAGCAAACCCTAAGTAGTTAACAAAGCATGACTATTACCCATCTTCTATACTCCAAAGGGCGGTTATTCCTACCGGGAGTTTAGAAGATAATTTGCCAAAATAGAAGTTAATTGCAGGTACTAGAGGTTAAAAATATGAGCTTCTCTATTCAATCGCTTTACACTTGGTATCGCAATGTACTGCGTAACCCTAAATATCGTTGGTGGGTAATTATCGGTACAATAGCTTATCTTGTTAGTCCTATTGATATTGCTCCTGATTTTATCCCTGTTGTTGGTCAAATTGATGACCTGGTTTTGTTAACATTGCTGGTTTCAGAAGTTTCTGGATTGGTAATTGACGGTTGGAAAGCTCGTAAAGGTGATGTGGAATCTAGCGTCAATGAGTCTACATCTACAGATAATACTGTAGATAATACGGTTGATGTTGATGCTGTTTCTGTAAAGTAGTTTTAGGGAAAAAATACGTAAGCATTCAGCTATCAGTAATCAGTAATCAGCTTTTACCTAGGGGTTGATGATATTTATTAAGCGATTAACTGGGAAATGTTTTGTAGTTAATCGCTTTTTTTATCATGGAAATTCCTATTGCTGGATAATTTATATTCACTTCTTTAACTTCGTAAAATCCTTTTTTATCTCACGCAAAGACGCAAATTAAAAGCGATACCTGTATCTTCGACACGCTAACGTACATCTTCCCCCCAATATCCGTTTTTACACGAACCGCACAGACACAGAGAATACAGAGTATTTACAAATTGTCAAAAAAGTGGTATGATTGATAGGTAAGATTAATGAGTCATACAGAATGATGAAAGTCACAATTACTTTAGAAGAAGACATTTTGCAATTTATTGATCAACAAGCAAAAGGTAATCGTAGTGCCTATATTAATGCAATATTGGCAGAACAAAGACGTAAAATTTTAGCAGCAGAAATAATTGCGGCACTGCAAGAAGATGCAAAAGATTTAGAATATCAAAATGAGATTTCTGCTTGGGATAATGTAGCTGGAGATGGTATTAATGCCAGAGGGTAATTTAACTTATAAACGGGGTGAAATTCGCTGGGTAAATCTTGATCCAACCGTGGGAGCAGAAGCACAAAAAATCCGTGCTTGTTTAATAGTTCAAAAAGACTATGACACATCAACCTATGATATTAACTAATAATCTTTATGCAGAAGATTATAATTTATGTATTAGACATCTCCGAAAATTATATAAGCATAACCTGAAACCCATTCGTAGGGACAATTCATGAATTGTCCCTACATCTTTTTCGGAGAAGTCTATTGAAAAAACCGCTTCTTTATTAAAATTTTGTATATTAGATAACTTTTTCATGGTATAGTGTCGAACTATCATCAAATCTGATAGTGTAACAAAATAACCAAAATATGGGTAAACAATTTAACCGAAGGAAGTTTTTACTTTATAGTTCTGCAACTATCGGTACTAGCCTTTTACTCAAGGCTTGCGGCAATGACTCACCCAATGCTACTGATACTGTTACTAATGGCAGTAGTGATACCGCTACAGATAGCAGTAGTACCATCAAAGTAGGTATTTTACACTCCCTGAGCGGGACAATGGCCATCAGTGAAAGAAGCGTTGTTGATGCTGAAAGATTAGCAATTAAAGAAATTAATGCTGCGGGGGGTGTCTTAGGTAAACAAATTGAAGCGATTACTGAAGATGGCGCTTCTAACTGGGATACCTTTAGAGAAAAAGCTACCAAACTAATTGATCAAGATCAAACTGTTGTCATTTTTGGTTGTTGGACCTCTGCTAGTCGCAAGAATGTTAAGCCGGTATTTGAGAGTAAAGACCATATGCTCTGGTACCCGGTACAGTATGAAGGTCAAGAATGTTCTAAAAACATTTTCTATACTGGTGCGGCTCCCAATCAACAAATTGAACCATCTGTTGATTGGATGTTAAAAAATAAAGGCAAAGAATTCTTTTTAGTAGGTTCTGACTACGTATTTCCCCGGACTGCCAACACCATTATTAAAGCTCAATTGGAAGCTTTAGGTGGAAAAACTGTTGGTGAAGATTATTTACCACTTGGTAACGTAGAAGTTACACCTATCATCTCTAAAATTAGGCAAGCTTTACCCAATGGTGGCGTAATTTATAACACCCTCAATGGTGACAGCAATGTGGCATTTTTCAAACAATTAAAAGGGGCTGGATTAACAGCAGATAAATATCCCTCTATGTCTGTAAGTATTGCAGAAGAGGAAGTTAAAGCCATTGGTGTTGAATATCTCCAAGGTCACTATGCAGCTTGGAATTACTTTCAAACAGTAGACACACCTGCAAATAAAAAGTTTGTAGCAGCTTTTAAAAAAGAGTATGGTGCAGACCGGGTAATTAACGACCCCATGGAAGCAGCATACATCGCCGTTTATTTATGGAAACAAGCAGTAGAAAAAGCTGGAACAACTGACTTAAATAAAGTTCGCGCTGCGGCCTATGGTCAAACTTTAGATGCACCAGAAGGTAAAGTGACCATGAACGCCAATCATCACTTGTCGAAAATTGTCCGCATTGGTCAAGTGAGACAAGATGGTTTATTCGATATTGTCTATGCTACCCCCGCACCAGTAGAGCCAATTCCTTGGAATCAATTTGTTCCAGAAACTAAAGGATTTGGCTGTGATTGGTCAGACCCAGCTAAAGGTGGTAAGTACAAGCAAGTTTAAGTTAATGGTCAATAGTCAATGACCATTGACTATTGATATTTTTTGAGGATAAATAAGTGTTAATAGGTTTTTTGGAAGCTTTATTTAATGGTATTAGTATTGGAGCAGTATTATTAATTGCTGCTTTGGGACTAGCCATTATATTTGGTTTGATGGGCGTGATTAATATGGCCCATGGTGAATTGATGATGTTGGGAGCTTATACGACTTTTGTGGTACAAAATGGCTGCAAACAGTTGGGGGGAGTGTGGTTTGATTCTTATATATTTTTGGCTTTGATGATTGCTTTTCTATTCACTGCTCTTGTGGGGTTAGTGTTAGAACGGGGGGTGATTCGTTATCTGTATGGACGACCTTTAGAAACTCTCCTAGCTACTTGGGGGGTGAGTTTAATTTTTCAACAGTTTGTTCGCAGTGTGAATTGGTTATTAGTAGTTGGCATCTTCCTATTTTGTGTGTTGTTTTTTGGAGGTTTACGGGTTTTAAATGCTCGGAGTAATGGGGGGAAAGTTAGTAAATGGTTTGTAGGATTGTTGTTGTTACTATCTCTGGGTATAACAATAACAATGGGAAACTTATTGAGTGAACAACAGGTGTTTACTCAACCTTGGTTTGGCGCTCAAAATGTAGATGTGACTGCTCCTGGTTGGTTGCAAGGGGGAATGTCTGTAGGTGGTCTCCAATTACCTTATGCTCGCTTGTTTATTATGGCTTTGACAATAATTTGTGTAGGAGGAATTTATCTATTTTTACAGCGTTCTAACTGGGGATTAAGGATTCGTGCTGTCACCCAAAATCGCAGTATGAGTGCTTGTTTGGGTATCCCTACTCAAAAGGTGGATGCTATCACCTTCGCTCTGGGTTCGGGGTTGGCTGGTGTAGCTGGTTGTGCTATTAGTTTACTCGGTTCTGTAGGACCCAACACCGGACAAAATTATATTATTGATACCTTTATGGTAGTAGTAGTCGGTGGTGTGGGGAATTTAGCAGGAACTATTATGGCGGCTTTGGGAATTGGTACGGCTAATTTCTTAATTGGTTCTGGGACTCTAGCCTTGGTATTATCTCCTCTTCAACCTTTAGCCGATTTGTTGAATTTCTTTGCAACCACAAGTATGGCTAAGGTGTTAGTGTTTGCACTGATTATCGCGTTTTTACAGTGGAAGCCTGGGGGAATTTTTCCCCAGAAAGGTCGTACTGTTGATGTTTAAACCACAAAGGACGCAGAGCATGAGTCAGAAGGGAGGAAGGTTAATTTTAATTGAGATTGGGGCGGTGGTAGCGATCGCACTGATCCTGATTTTAATTATACCAGCAATGCTGTCGGGGTTTCGGTTGAATCTACTGGGGCGGTTTTTGTCCCTGGCTATTGTGGCTTTGGGTCTGGATTTAATCTGGGGTTATACCGGGTTGCTGAGTTTGGGACATGGGATTTTCTTTGGTTTGGGGGGATATGCGATCGCCATGTACCTAAAACTCCAAGTCCCCTCAGGGGAATTACCTGATTTTATGGGGTTGTATGGAGTGAAAGAACTTCCTTGGTTTTGGTATCCTTTCTATTCTTTTCCCGTCGCTACCGTGGCGGTGGTGTTCATTCCTGGCTTACTAGCGGGATTATTAGGATACTTAGTATTTCGTAATCGCCTCAAGGGGGTTTATTTTTCCATATTAACCCAAGCCGCAGTGATTATATTTTTCAACTTCTTTAATGGTCAACAACAACTGTTTAACGGTACTAACGGACTCACAGGTTTTAGAACCTTATTTGGGGTCAATGTCAGTGACTCCCAAACCCAATTCATTTTCTATACCCTGACGGTACTTGTTCTCGCCCTCACCTATGGTATTTGTCGCTGGTTGACAAGTGGACGCTTTGGGCGATTATTAATCGCTATTCGAGATGATGAAAGTCGGGTGCGATTTTCTGGCTATAACCCCACAGAATTTAAAGTTTTAGTGTTTGCGGTATCCGGTGCGATCGCTGGTATAGCAGGAGCATTTTATACACTTCAAAGTGGATCTGTATCACCTCGAACCATGGATATTGGTTTTTCTATTGAAATGGTGATTTGGGTGGCGGTGGGGGGACGCGCTACCTTAACCGGGGCGATAGTCGGTACTTTATTAGTCAATTATGCCCGTACTTTTTTAAGTGAACAATTTGCCGAAATTTGGCTATTTTTTCAAGGCGCACTATTTTTAATAGTCGTCACAGTCTTACCTGACGGTCTCATGGGATGGTTAAAAAAGCAAGAGATTTCTTTTTTCCATCGCCCCCGCCCAATCCCCACATATCCCACCTTAGAAGCAGACCCAGAAGTGCAACATGAACGCGAAAATCTTGGAAACTGAAAACGTCACCGTCAGTTTTGATGGTTTTAAAGCTATCAATCAACTCAACTTTAGTATGGATGCGGGAGAGTTGCGGGTAGTAATTGGTCCCAACGGTGCGGGAAAAACCACCTTTCTGGATGTAATTACCGGGAAAGTACAACCAACAGTTGGGAGAGTTTTATTCAAAGGTAAAAATCTCCGTTCTTTACCTGAACATGAAATCGCCCGCTTAGGAATTGGGCGAAAATTCCAAACACCGCGAATTTACCTCAACTTAACCCCCCGTGAAAACCTAGAAATTACTATTAACCGCCACAAAAATGTATTTTCCACCCTATTTAATCCCCCTCATGCTACGGAAAACAATAGTATTAAAGGCTTATTAGAAACAGTTGGTTTAACCCCTAAAGCAGACATTCCCGCCGGTTTACTTTCCCACGGAGAAAAGCAACGTTTAGAAATTGGGATGTTAGTAGCACAGTCCCCCGACTTATTACTAGTTGATGAACCAGTTGCAGGGTTAACGGACGAAGAAACCTATAATATCGGACAACTACTATTAACACTCGCCCAAAGCCATTCAATTCTAGTCATTGAACACGATATGGAATTTGTCCGCCAAATTGCCAAGACGGTAACAGTATTACATGAAGGTTCCGTACTATGTCAGGGGAGTTTTGAACAAGTCCAAAATGACCCTCGTGTGATCGAAGTATATCTAGGAGAACAGCCAGAATAAAACTGCTGTTTTTTAACCCCGATGGTCTGGAGTTTAGATAAATCATAACCGCTATTGAGAATCAAAAAACTGATGCTAAAAATTTCTCAACTTAACGTTTACTACGGTGAAAGCCATATTTTACGCAACGTAGATTTAAGCGTACCACCAGGGCAAATGATCTGTTTAATTGGACGTAATGGTGTAGGTAAAACCACTCTACTTAAAACAATTATGGGGTTACTCTCACCCCGCAGTGGTACAATTAACTTAAATGGAGAATTAATTAACTCCAAATCTCCAGACCAAAGGGCAAAAATGGGAATTGGTTATGTTCCTCAAGGACGAGAGATCATCCCCCGGTTAACAGTCAGAGAAAATTTACTTCTAGGGTTAGAAGCTAGACAGAAACAATCAAGAAAAGCAGAAATTTCTGAAGAAGTTTTTAGCTTATTTCCGGTGTTGAAAACTATGTTATCCCGGATGGGTGGTGACTTGAGCGGTGGACAACAACAACAGTTAGCGATCGCCCGTGCTTTGATGGGAGAACCACAGTTACTCGTCTTAGATGAACCCACAGAAGGAATACAACCCTCAATCATCCTGGAAATTGAAGCCGCAGTACGTCGCATCGTAGAAACCAAAGGGATTTCTGTGTTATTAGTAGAACAACACTTACACTTTGTCCGTCAGGCTGATTACTATTACGCCATGCAAAAAGGTGGTATTGTCGCCTCTGGTTTCACCACAGAACTGAGTCAGGATGTGATTCAAAAGTTTTTAGCTGTTTAATTTGTTTAATTTGATTGAGTATTTTACCGTAAAGTCAAATCCTCACTACTAACCCACATTCCGCACTTCGTTTTGTAATAGAAAAAAAACTACAGGAATTAAGGAGAAAACTATGACACATCCATCTATGATATTAACTAATAATTTTTATGCAGAAGATTATAATTTATGGATTGAAAAAACCGCTTCTTTATTAAAGAATAAGCAGTTTTCAGAATTAGAATTAGAAAATTTAATTGAAGAAATTGAAAGTATGGGAAGAAGTGAAAAAAATGCTTTAAAAAGTAATTTACGAGTTTTAATTATGCACTTGCTTAAATACAAGTTTCAACCTCAAAACAGGTCAAATAGTTGGTTGTATACAATCTATGAACATCGTCAAAGATTACAAGATGCGTTTTTAGATAGTCCTAGTTTAAAAGGCTATTATTTAGAAGTTTTGGATAATTGTTATCACCACGCTCGTAAAGAAGCAGCGATTGAAACTGGACTTCCTTTATCTATTTTTCCTGAAGATAATCCTTTTTCCTCTGATGAAATTTTAGATGCTGATTTTTTTCCAGTTTAATCATAATTTCTGTTGTTAAACGATACCTACGGTAAGCTATGCGATCGCACTTCGTCAACCTCCAAAACAGCGAACCGACCAGTCAGCACTTGCGTGATCGCTAAGTTGGATTTACTTGGATTTACTGAGAAATTTTTTATAATTTCTGATATGATATTTATATTTATTCCAACAAATTGTCCATGAAAATAAAAGCAATTATTTGGGAAGAGGATGGTGTATGGTGTGGTTCTGTACCAGCTTTACCAGGATGTCATACCTGGGGTGAAAGTTATGAACATTTATTAGAAATGTTAAAAGATGCTGTTCAAGGTTGGTTAGAAGTTGCTAGTCAGCAAGAAGAAGTTGAACCAGAAAAACAGTTAATTGAGTTATCTTTATGAAATCCGTTTCTGGTAAATCTCTGCGTAAGATTGTTTAACGCTATGGATGGAGTTTGAAAAGGATTACAGGTAGTCATCATATCTATGTTAAGGAAGGTATGAGTGTGATTCTTTCTATCCCTGTTCATGGTAATCGTGATTTACCTACTGGTACACTCAGAAGTATTTTGAAAGATGCTGGTTTGACTGAGGAAGATTTAGATTAATTTTGTTGATCGCACCTCCTCAAGTTCCCAAACATTCTTTTTTATAGATAAATTTATGCTACTATCAAAGATAGTGAAGAACAAATATTTTTATGTTAAATTTAGACAGAATTACATTTGATAGACAAATTATGGCAGGACAAGCTTGTATTCGAGGAATGAGAATACCTGTTTCTTTAGTGGTAAATTTAGTAGCTAATGGTAAACCGATAGAGGAAATTTTAGAAGAATATCCTGATTTAGAAGCTGAAGATATTCGTCAATCTTTACTTTATGCAGCTTGGTTAACTCAAGAAAAAGGTTATTCTATTAGAACTGCGTAGTAATCATATTTTTATTAAGAATTAAAATGAATTTTACTAAGTTCTTGATATACTGATAATATACCAAAATAATAAAATCTAGGATTTTATGATTAACAATCACCAATCCATTACAGATAAATCATCAACGAAACCCCGCAATGATTTATTACTAGAAATTGAACATACTCCAGAAGAATACATACCAGAATTACTACAAATTGTCCGGTTATTTCGTCAAAGTGTGACGATGAAACAGACATCTTTAAAGAACTGGGAAAATGCTATTAATGCACAAGTGTTGAATCCTGCAATAAAACTTTACAATCTTGGCGTTTTACCCAGGTAAAACCTATTGTCTATTGAGAATAGAGTCATTAATTGCTCAAATTTGGTATCACTGATACCAATGCACAAATTGGACAATATCCTCAAAATCTTAACATTCAACAC
>NZ_JAQMTI010000112.1:0-27125 GCF_028329225.1 Sphaerospermopsis kisseleviana CS-549
GAAAGCAAAGAAACATAAAAGTAAACGCAATTGCAATACCTGTCGTACTGGTAGTTGTTTTGAGCGCGTAGGGGGATAATTGACTATCCCTTTTGAGCAAGTCTTAAAGAATCTGCGTGTCTTTAGACCGCAGAGTGTCAAGTCAGACAGTATGTTTGTAAAATTGTAATAATGTAAGTTGCTAGTTATGCCTTTAAAGGCTAAAAAATGGGAACTTTCAGCAGATATAGGAAGAAAAATCCTAGATGATACTATCGAAATTGATTGTTATCCTGAATCCTATTCCTAACTATCAACTTGGGTTAATAATAATTATTGTTTTTGCAGAAAGTTAAAACCTGAAATTAAATTTAGGATGGCTGCCATCAGATGAATTCCCCATCTTCTTCAAATTATTGGAATGGGCGCTTTATAGGTGATAACCAGCGATACCGGATCGATAAACCTCTAGCTGTCGGTGGTATGGGAGAGGTATTATTGGCTACAGATACCCGTGTAGGTCAACAGATAGTATTGAAGTTACTCAAAGATACGCTGGTAGCATCCCAAGAGATGAGAAAGCGTTTTGAGCGGGAAGTGGCGGTGTGTGCAGCTTTACAAAGTGACCACATTGTTAAGATTAGTGATTGCGGGGTAACACCAGAAGGATATCCTTTTTATGTGATGGAGTATTTGCGCGGACAAACATTACGACAATTGCTACTGCATGAAAAGCGATTATCTGTAGAAAGAACCGTGAGTATTATTTCTCAAGTGTGTCAGGCTTTACAGATGGCACATCAAGGAGTAACTTTACAAAAAGATGGTATCAATGAACATATTCAGGTGATCCATCGTGACCTGAAACCAGATAATATCTTTCTCATCCCTACAGATTTGGGAGAGTGGGTGAAGATATTAGATTTTGGTGTAGCTAAAATCCGTAATGATTCTTCTGAACAGAGCAATTTAACTACTACTTTTATCGGCACATTTCGTTATGCTGCACCTGAGCAGATTCAAAACAAGCAAAATTTAGATGCCAGGGCTGATATTTACAGTTTGGGCATTATCTTGTATGAAATGTTAAGTGCAGCAGATCCCTTTGGTTTCAGCATTAAAGGTAATAATATCAGTGAAGCTTCCTGGGTTGTTGCTCATACTTATGAACTACCAAAACCGTTGCGTGAACAACTTGGATGTGAAAACATATCTGCCGAAATGGAAACTGCAGTCATTAAATGTCTGCAAAAAGATCCGAATAATCGCTTTGCATCAGTAGGTGAACTAAATCAGGCGTTGCAAGAGGTTATTAAACCCACCCTTGGTACCGCTAGTACCATAAATGAAACTATTGTTCAGCCTCAACCTGATTTTCATCAGGAAACTGTCTCTAAACCCTTGCAAACATTTGATACAAGCGAATCTGAAGATGAGACTATTCTACTGATCCCACAATTGCCAAATCAACAGTCAAATAACGAAACAGTACCCCGTCCCCTACAACCAAATCAACCACAACCACCAGAAGGGAGTATGTTCCAACATCGTCCTTCACCCTATGCAAACAACAATAACGAAACAGTACCCCGTCCCCTACAACCAAATCAACCACAACCACCAGAAGGAGGTATGTTCCAACCCCAACCGTCATCAGAACCAAAGAATCATCAAAATCCAGCAAATAGGCCAATCAACAATGAACAAGCCAGCAACTTAGATAATACCTTGTATCAGCCACGACCTGTAGTTTCTCCAAGTCGTAACAATATACCAGATAACACAATCTTTCAACCAAAGCCAGAACAGTTAGTTAGCCCCAGAAGTTCCCACAGTTTTGGGCGAAATATTTGGATTGGATTAGGAATTGTATTAGCTTGTTTGACAGGAATACTGATATTTTTCTTGTTCTCAAATTCTGGTTCTCAAGATTTACCTGGTGAACCTAGCTCAACTCAAAGTAATTAATATAACATAAGTTACTAGTTAGGAATAGGAGTCAGGAGTCAGGGAACACTAAGAAGGCAAGAGACAAGAGTTTATTTTTCCCAATTACCCATTACCCGTTACCCATTACCAGCCTCAACAGATGTGATCCGTGGAACTCATCAAAAAATTATCGACAAAAGTCTAATTACCTTTCCAAGACTCATCCAGATATTCTAGAGGCATCTGGATTAGCTACCAGCCAAACACTTTCATGCTTATCTTTGTTGTACAAACATTAGCAGAAATTCTAGCTGGAGGAACATCACTTACCAGTACCGAGCAAATTGACTTTAGTCATCCTAGCCATCGTCGGGAAGAGGGTGCAAGTCCGACTCTCAACTTGTATGTTTACGACTTACGCGAGAGTAAACAAATACAGCATTCCGGCAGACAAGTGGAACGCAAACTAACAAACGCTCTGCAACCTGCCATGATCAATTGGTCGCCTATTTGGTTTGATGTCTCTATATTATTAACAGCTTGGGATAGAACTGCTTTAGGTGAGCATCACTTATTAAGTGAAGCTTTGAATGTACTGTTGCGTCATCGCCCTCTGCAAGAGGATTTTTTAGTTCCAGAATTGCGGGGTTATGGCAATTTGTCCATGACAGTTGCTCTTGATCCACCGATTGAGATTGGCTCGTTATGGAGCGCACTCAATGTACCCTTGCGTGCTGGTTTGTATGTGACGGTGACAGTACCCTGGGAGCCACAGTCGATGCCTGTACCATTGGTTTCGGAAAGAATTTTCAATTTACAAAACCAATTTTATGGCAATGGCAATGGTAACGGCTCAGTTGCTACTAAACGGGTAGCGATCGCTGGCATGGTGAAAAGTGCGGTAGCTAATCAGCCTTTGGTGGATGCCAAAGTTGCTGTAGTCAAAACTGAAAAATCTGTATTAACAAATCAAGAAGGAATTTTCTTTTTTGAAGATTTACGTATAGGTAATTATGTTTTGACAGTCAATTGTCCTGGCTATTTACCACAGAATGTTAATGTCTTGGTCGATAGCCAAAATTATACCTTCAAAGAAATCTTACTAACTCCTGAATAACGAAGGCAGGAGGCAGGAGGCAGAAGGCAGGAGGCGGTTTTTGTTAAGGGGATTTATACCCCACTCCAAAAACTTTTGCCTTCAAAGGCGTTAGCGTAGCGAGACGAAGTCCGGTTTTAGACCCGATTGTTTCGATAAATTTGGGTGTTTACCGATTAGGAGATGCTTTTATGGCCAGACTTGATTACTTTGCTCCGGGTGTCTATATTGAAGAAATTGACCGTGGCAGCAGACCAATTGAAGGTGTGAGTACGGCGATCGCTGGTTTTGTCGGGTTTACAGAAGATGTGCGTGATGGGGCTGAATTATTTAAGCCCATGTTAATTACTAATTGGACGCAATATCTTAACTATTTTGCTCGTCCTAATTCTGATGGTTTCACTGATTTTAACGCCTACTTACCTTTTGCTGTTTATGGCTACTTTATGAATGGTGGTGGTCGTTGCTGGGTAACAAGCATTGGTACTCAGTTACCAGGCGCACCTAAACCCTCAAGCCCAGAACCAGCCATTCTCACAATTACTGGTAGAGGTAATCGGCCAACACTCCGCTTTGCTTTGCGCCCTGAACAAGCAGCCAGCGGAGCAGTCAATATTTTAATTACCGATGGTGGTCCTCGTCCTTTACCAGAAGGTACAGAAGGGGAAGCCCCACCCAATACTGGCGAGTATTTTTCTGTGCAGATTCGCCGGGGTGATGAAGTTCTGGAACAATACGAGAACTTAACCATGAACCGGGAGGCCGCAGCTCAGGTAGCCACCTATGCAGTGGCGGCTTTAAGAAATTCTATGTATATTCAGGTGCAAGATGTATCTCAAGCTGGACAGCCTTTATCGCGCCGTCCGGCCAATGGACAATATGAACTAGCACCACCGATTGTAGCTGTTCCCGTCGATAGATTTTCCAGCGATTTAGAAGGTATACGTGATGATCGTACAGGAGTAAGGGGGATTTTTGAAATAGATGAAATCACCATGTTGGCCTGTCCTGATTTAATGCGGGCATATCAAGCGCAAGTGCTAAATTTGGATCAAGTCCACGGTATCATGGAATTGATGATTAGTATGTGCGAAGGTTCAGCCAGTGGTGATATTCCTAACCCACCCAACCGCATGGTTTTGATTGATCCGCCTTCAGAAGCAGTCAAACCGCAACAGGTAGTGGAATGGTTGAATAGATTTAACCGTCGTTCCATGTTTGCTGCACTTTATTATCCTTGGATCAAAGTTGCCAACCCACGCGATCGCGGTAATCCGATTCTTGTACCTCCCTGTGGACATATCATGGGAGTTTGGGCGCGGACTGATGAAACCAGAGGAGTTTATAAAGCCCCCGCTAACGAAGTACCTAGAGGTGTAATTGGTTTAGGTTATGAGACCAACTTCCGCGAACAGGAATTATTAAACCCCTTGGGTATTAACTGTATTCGCACCTTCCCCAATCGTGGTATCCGCGTCTGGGGTGCGAGAACCTTGGTTGAGCCAGATAAAACCGAATGGCGTTATATCAGTGTACGACGCTTGATTAGTTATATCGAAAAATCCATTGAATTAGGTACTCAGTGGGTAGTCTTTGAACCCAACGATGAAGATTTGTGGGCGCGTGTTAGACGTACTGTGAGTAACTTCTTAGAACGGATTTGGCGTGAAGGTGCTTTATTTGGAGCTTCACCACAACAAGCATTTTATGTCAAGTGTGATGAGGAACTTAACCCACCAGAAACCAGAATATTAGGTCGTCTATATATTGAGGTCGGTGTTTGTCCTGTCAGACCTGCTGAATTTGTCATTTTCCGCGTCAGTCAGTGGAATGGAATCGCAGATGAAGAGTAGCAGAAAATCCATCTTGAAGGTTTTTATATCACTTATTGCACAGGAGGTTAAATCATTATGCCAGGGGAATTTTTAACGGCTTGCAAGTTTTACTTCGAGGCTGACGGAATTACTGATAAATTCATCAAAGAAATTAGTGGACTAGGTGTTGAAAGTACACCAGCGCAAGATATCCACGGCTCATCTAAGTCTGGTAAGATCATGCGGCAGGCAACACCAACAGTAGTAAAATTTACTAATATTACATTGAAGGTAATTGCCACTGATGATATAGACCTGTATCAATGGTATCAGAAATGTAACGAAGATATGGGAGATCCCAGACAGTGGGCGCAAAACCGGAAAACTGGCTCAGTAGTTGCCTATGATCAGCAAGGCAGTGAAAAAGCTCGTTGGAACATAGTTAACTGTTATCCCTGTAAATACACGGGTCCCACCTTAACTGCATCTGGTGGAGATATGGCCAATGAAACTATTGAGTTAGTTCACGAAGGCGTTAAACGGGTCAAATAATGATCAAATAATGGTCAAATAATAAATTTAGCAACAATCAAAAGTGTCACAAACAGCAGGTCAAGTTCCAGAAATTCTGACAGCCCATCGGTTCTACTTAGGTCTAACATTAGATGGTCAACAAGATAATGTTGATGGTTTCTTTTTAGAGTGTCAAGGCTTTAAAAGAACTCAAGATGCCGTTGAAATTGCTGAAGTTACCCCCAATAAATGGGGTGCATCAGATAAAGGTCAAGTTGTCAGAACCAAAATTCCTGGTAATGTCAAAAGTGGGAATATCACTCTCAAAAGAGGAATGACCAATTCTCTAGCTATCTGGAAGTGGTTTGAAGCCGTTCAAGAAGGCAAATGGGCTGATCAACGTAAAAATGCTTCTTTGACTATCTATGACCAATCTGGCAAAGAACAAGCAAGATTTGAATTAGCTGGTGCTTGGCCTGCTAGTTATAAAATAGCTGATGTTAATGCCCGCAGTGGTGAAATAGAAATTGAAGAAATTGAAGTTGCCTATGAAGAATTTAAGCGCGTAAAATAATAGGCAGAATATGTTTGCAACAGAGTTTGAATTTACACTGCCTAAAGGGTATCTAGACTCGGAAGGCAATCTGCACCGTAAGGGTATAATGCGATTATCAACGGCTATAGATGAGATAGCACCTTTACGTGACCCTCGTGTCAAAGCTAACCCAGCATATGCCACAATTATTATCTTATCTCGTGTGATTACTAAATTGGGTGCTGTATCTGACGTTAGTCCTGCTATGGTAGAAAACTTTTTTGCCCAAGATTTAAATTACCTGCAAGACTTTTATCGGCATATCAATGGTTTGAACGGTGAAACTTCCTTATCACGGGAGAAAGGAACTTCACCAGAACCACTGCTGCATACTTAAATCTAAGTAGGGTTTGCTGAATAAATACGAAAACCTTACAGGTAAAGGATTTCAGGGAATTTGAAATTGAAAAAGTGCAAGCCTTTAGGCTGTGAGAACTTAAAAACCTTGCATTTAAATTTGATTCAAAGGAAAAATCACTCCTATCCAACTCTTGAAACTGTTCCCTGTTAAGAGTTCCCTGTTCCCTGTCTCCACGACAAGACTTTTTTAGCAAACTCTAAGTAATTAAATTTACTCAGCCATCAGTAAAAAACATCAATAATTATGCCCCGTAAACAAGACACCCTCTATACTGAATTTGACTTTACTCTTCCACGGGGGTTAATGGATAGCCAAAACCGTGTGCATCGTCATGGAATCATGCGTTTAGCCACTGCCAAAGATGAAATTTTGGTGCAGAAAGAGCGCAAAGTCCAAGAAAATCCAGATTATAACGTTTTGGTGATGTTATCCCGTGTGATTACAAGACTGGGAAGTTTAAACTCTGTTAGCCCTGATTTATTGGAAGGACTGCTCTTACATGACATTGCCTATCTCAGAGAATTTTACAATCGAATTAATCAGCAAGGTAATACCCATATCCCTACTCAGTGTCCACATTGTAATACTCAATTTTTGGTAGAGTTAACATTAGCGGGGGAGTCATAAGCTACCCCTCTGACACTTTGTATGAGGAGGTAGCTTTTATTGCTTATCACTTTCACTGGTCACAAGATGATATTCTAAATTTAGAACACAATTGCCGTCAGCGGTGGGTGACAGAAATTAATAAAATTAACCAAAAATTAATATGAAAGTCAAAATAGCCTATTTAACCACAGAAAATGAAGTAAATGAACTCGACTTAGTAGTAGCAACTACACCAAAAGGAGAGTTTATCATTGGTCGTTCTCCTGATTGTGACTTACCCTTAGAAAGTCCTGATGTCAGTCGTATACACGGTAAATTCTTTGTTCAAGGTGGAAAGTATTATTATTGCGACACTGGCAGTAGGAATGGTTCTATAGTTAATAATCAATTAGCTGTAAAAAATCAGCCATATATTTTAAAGCACGGTGATTCTATCCAGATCGGAGATTATTTTCTGAAGATGGAAGATATGACACCTGCGGCGGAACAATTACCAGAAACCGTGTTTAGGGTTATAGACCCGGCGCTGTTTTCCAGACCAATATCACCAGAAGTTAATGTTGCTAACATTAATGAGCCAGCACCAGAAGTAGTTAGCAACTTGACTGAAGAAGTGATTAGTCCAATTCAGGAAGAGAAGACAACACCTGAAGTTGATGATGTTGCTGCTGCACAAGAGCAAGAGGTAATAACTACACCTGAAAGTCAAATATTACCTGAAAGTCTAATAGTAGAAGAAAAAACTTTTATCCAACCACAGGATATTGTTACTCCAGCATCGGAAACAGTACCTGATGTGACGACATCTGAGAGTGATGAAGATGATGAAGATATTGATTTAAGTACACCAATAGCAGAAGCAAGACCCTTTATCCAACCACAGGATGTTGTTACTCCAGCATCGGAAACAGTAACTGATGTGACGGCAAATGAAAGTGATGAAGATATTGATTTAAGTACACCAATAGCAGAAGCAAGAAGCATCGTAGAAACCGTTGTAGAAACAGTAGAGGTAGAAGATATTGCTGCTTCAGCATCGGAAACAGTACCTGATGTGACGACATCTGAGAGTGATGAAGATGTTGATTTAAGTACGCCAATGTTACAGGAATTAACAATTGTACAACCGCGAGATATTAACATTCGACCAGCGCCAACTGAAAGTAATATTGAAGTTGGAGATTCAGATACAGATGATGGTATTGAAGGAGAAAATTTAGTAACTGAGAGTGAAGTTCAACCAGCAGCGACTACAGATAATGATGTGCCAGAAGTGGTAAGTGATGTTGATGTAGAGGCAACTGAAACTGTATCAGAGACGTTGAAGGAATCCCAGATTGATGTGATATTTGCACCACATAATAATATTCTTCCTCAAGCAGAAGTTACGGAAATAATTGGTAGTGAAGATAGTGATGAAGATATTGAGGTGAGTAGTACAACCTTACAAGAAGTTAATCGAGAAGTGACCGAACTAGAGGTTTTTTCTACCACAGACAACTTAGAAACACCAGAAACAGAAACATCTATTTCTACAGCAGAAATCAGTGAAAAAATATCAGTAACAGAGGTGGTTTGTACAGCCGAAAACTTAGAAACAGCAGAAAACTTAGAAACAGAAACATCTATTTCCACAACTGAAGTTGGTGAGAATTTAGTAGTTGTTGGTGAAAAATTAGCAACAGTTACTGAATCTGAAGAATTACAAGCTGTTGACGATATAGAAGCAAATACGCAGAGAGAAGATAGTCAGATGAGCATTCAAAAAAATATAGTCCTCATTGCTCACGAAAGCAAGAAATATGAATTAGCTGAGTTGGTTGCTAAAAATAAAGAGTTTTTCTCTCAAAGCTTGACCATTAGCTGGCCTTCTGTGAGTGAAGTTTTAAAGCAAGAAGTTGGTCTGACTGTGAGTGAAGAAATTCCTTCTCCCACTGCTGGGGGATATCAAAAAATTAATGTCCTGCTAGGTTCTGGAGGTATTTTAGCTATGATTTTCCTCAGAGATTTTCTCACACCTGCACCTAGTCCAACTAATGAAGAAACTTTGTTGAAAATATGTAATATGAATCAGGTGTTGGTAGCAACTAATTTAAAAACAGCAGAGGTGATCGTGTATTATCTGAAAAACATTACAGATTCATAGATCAATAGTTACAAAAAACGGTTCTTCGGTACTTTTTATGGAGAACCCAGTTCAAAATCATTAAAATCCTTATTGTGCGGGCATTTCATTCAAAATATGGGCATTATAGTTTATAATCATTGCCCCGTAAGGATTTTGTGATAATCAATCCTTAACCTCCATAAAACAGACACAAGAGCCATATTTTGGAATATCTCTTTACTTCTATGTGTGTTAGCTTTGAAAAATGTCGAAATTCTTACATCAATCCCTGTATTGTTTAATCTTTTAAATAAATCCCGCATACTTGTTAAACTATTATCCAAGGCATAAGCCAACCAACACTCAACGTAAAGACATTTTTCTTCCTTCATTTTTATTTGTTGCTATTTTAAATCCTCTCATTCCTAAATTACGTACTTCATCTTGGACAAGGGCTTTTTTAGATGCGGTTAATCTTAGTGCTGTGGCTTTGATGGTGGTGACCACCTTACAATTAGGAATAACAACTTTAACTTTTGGAAAAGTGCCTTATGTGGATTTTTTAGGATTAATTATTTTCTTAATTTCTGCGGTTTTAGCTATTCGTTATCAAATTAATGCTACATGGTTGGTTTTAGGTGGTGGTTTAATTGGTTGGGGTGTTCAAATTTTAGGATATATCCAATAACAGATGGATAAATTTGCTTTAGTAATTTAACTATAAATATAGTTTTCAGTGATTGAAAAATGGCACAGTATTACGACAGCATAGCCCAAGAATATAAAAAATCTAAAGAGTTGCCGATTCGCCTACATATTGAAACATATACATATTTTAATATGCTTGGTGATTTAACAGGAAAATCAATTCTCGACTTAGCTTGTGGAGAAGGATGGTATAGTAGACAGTTTAAAGAAAAAGGTGCTTCTCTGGTGGTTGGGGTTGATATTTCTGAAAAAATGGTAGAACTAGCAAGAAAACAAGAAAGCAAACAAAAACTTGATATTCAATATATTGTTGCTGATGTGCTAGAACTAGGAAAAATTGGAGATTTTGATCTAGTTGTTGCTTCTTATTTACTGAATTATGCCCAAACTAAAACACAATTATTAAAAATGTCACAAACCATCTTTAATAATCTCAAAATAGGAGGGCGTTTTGTGACATTAAACAATAATAGTGAACAACCTCCAAGTTCTTATCTTAAAACTGAGAAATATGGATTTATTAAAACTATTTCCCAACCTCTGCAACCAGGAACAGCAATCAAGTATACATTTTTTGTAGATGGTCAGGAATTTAGTTTTGATAATTATTACCTCAGCAAAGATACACATCAAAAAGTATTTGCAGATGTTGGTTTTAAAAATGTTCGTTGGCAAAAACCATTAGTTTCTCCTGAAGGTATAGCAGAATTTGGGCAAGAATTTTGGCAGGATTTTTTAGAGTGTATCCCTTTAATTGGGATTGAGTGTTTTAAAGAGTAAACTTTTTTCATTCAGGAGTCAAAGGATCAAAAACTTCAAGAAGAAGGACAAAAATTGTCAGTTTCAATTTATATCCACACATCAAACAGAAATTGGGAGAGAAAACCTAAGAATTATTCTCTCTCCTCTCTTGCAACTTAAACATAATTTCTGCGTGCATTTCACGGGTAATAGGATAGAAAAAAGTCAAAATCAAACCCAAAATTAAACAGATTGTTGGTACTGGACCGACTATAATTCTAATAGCAGACAATGCGGAATCTGGTTGTATTGGTGTACTTTGTCCGGCTATAGTTTCCCGAAATCCAGAAGCTTGTAAAGCATTACCAACTATAAATAAACCAAATGCTAAACCAAACTTCTGTAATAACACCATAAAACCATAAAATACTCCTTCCCTTCTTTGTCCGGTTTGCAGTTCATCTAATTCTATAACATCGGGAATCATAGACCAAGGAATTAAATAAGCTGTGGAAACTCCACAACCAGCCATAACAGCCATAAAATACATTAAACCTATTTGATTTGCTTGCAGAAAAAATAATCCCGCAGCAGCAATGATCCATAAAGTCATACCCAAAAAATAAACGATTTTTTTACCAAATCTTTTACTTAAATAACTCCAAACAAATAACATTAATAAAGCAGTTCCTTGAACAGCAATTAATACTGTAGGAACTTGAGAATCTTTGAGTTTCATACAGTAGATGACAAAATAGGGAATGACTGTAGCGGTGATTTGTACACCTAACCAAGAAAAAAGATAAATGGCGATAACGAATAAAAAAGGTTTATTACTGAAAGCAATATTGATTTGTTCTATAAAAGGAATTTCTGCTGGTTGTTCTAATTGAATACGTTTAGATTCAAAAGCAAGAATCCGCTTTCTTGTTCCATAGACGCACCAATATAAGGATAACACCGAAATCACAGTACATATTGCTGCTAACACTAAATATTGTTGTTGTGGTTCACGAATTACAGCAAATACAATTTGCGCGAAAATCAATGATAAAATACTGCCACCAATAGAAAACGTAAACCGAAAACTATTTAAACTCGTTCTTTCATCATAATCTTGACTTAATTCCGGTGTCATTGCTGTATATGGCAAATTAACAATCGTAAAAAAAGCCTGAGACATAATCCCAATTGCTACGTAATACCAAAACAAAGGCCAAATATTACTACTTTGATTGGCAGTAAATTGTGGTACAATCCATTGTAAGAAAAAGAATAAACCAAAAGGAATTGCACCATAAAACATCCAAGGTAAACGACGACCCCAACGCCGAGATTTAGTCTTATCTGTTAATACCCCCACAACAGGATCATTGACAGCATCCCAAATTTTACCAATCATCAAAATGCTGCCCGCCAAACCAGGGGGAATACCAGCTACATTAGTAAAAAACAACAGTAAATAAAAGATGGCAATATTAGAAGTAATCGCCGGACCTAAATCTCCAGCACCATAAGCCAGTTTAGTATTCAAATCTAATTTTTCATTGTTCATAATTACTTACACTCATATTAAGATAGTTGGGATTTGCTTGCAGTGCTAACTAAAAACTACTTCCCTAAGTCCTATGTCAGACCTTTACGTTTCCTGGTCAGATTATCACCATAAAATTGAACAATTAGCAGTTAAGATTTATCAATCAGGTTGGCAATTTAACCAAATAGTCTGTCTTGCTAGAGGAGGATTACGAGTAGGAGATATTCTCTCCCGAATCTATGATCTACCGTTAGCAATTTTATCTACATCATCTTACAACGGTGCGGGTAAACAGGAAAGGGGCGGTTTGATAGTTTCCCCTCATTTAACCATGACTACTGAGCATTTGGGTTCGCGGATTCTTTTGGTAGATGATTTAGTAGATTCGGGTATCACTCTAAAAGAAACTATTCCTTGGTTAAAAGAATATAGCCAGGTTGCGATTGAAGAAATCCGTACTGCGGTAATTTGGTATAAAGATTGTTCTGTAATTGTTCCGGATTACTACGCTGATTATTTACCGGATAATCCTTGGATTCATCAACCTTTTGAAATCTATGAACATATAACCCCGGAGGAGTTGGCGGAAAAAGTAAGTCAGCTTTGTTGATACTATGACTTAATCGTAAAGCGATCGCCTAAACCTTTCAGTGTCATATTTTGGGCGATCGCATCATGGGGTATCAACACATAAACCCAAGGTTTACCATTATGTTTTAACATATAATCAGAAGCATATTTACACCATTGAACCGCTACATTTTTCTTAGCAACCACTTGAGGATCGTCTATTTCATCTCGGTTTTTGGGTTCAAGCATATAGATCATTTCTGTTGTTTCTGCCACAAAATCAGGTTGATATTCTAAATAATCTCCCTCCCATTTGTAATAAATCTGAAATTGTCCCCTTGCTGGTTTAAACCATTTGATTGCATCTCGTTCCAAAATTATAGATAATACCCTTTCTGCTTCTGATTGAAATTTTTGTTCTTGATAAAGGCATTTATCAAAACCTGTAAACAGATATTTGGACATCTTGCTTTTATCAGCAGGTGAGATTCTATAATCTAAATAATTTTTGGCATTTGTGGTATAAGCACTTTCTTTTAAAGTTGTAAAACCCTTACTGATTTTTACTTCATAATTAACATTATCTTCCCAGAAATGTTGTTGCATCTGGTTATGAACAAGATTAGCAATTTCAACTTGATGAAAATATAAAACTTTATGTGTATCTTCTTCTGTTAGGTAGGTGAGAAAATGCTCAACAACTTGACCTGCTAAATCATAAAGCAAATCAGCATTTTCATCATAACAGATATCATCAAAATTGACTAGATTTTCCACAATATAGTTTTCTAATCGAGATTCTGGAAAATTGTCTGTTTTGATTTCTAAAGATGTAGAATCATCCGTTGCTAAAGATTGAATATATAATTCTTTTTTGGAAGGAACAGGATAATTTAAACCTGTCACATCTAAAGCAAAAGACCTAAATCCTGATTTTACCTCTCCTTGAGGAACAATCAAAATTTTGGGAATATCAATAGTTTGCTGAATGACTAAATTAGTTGTTTTAGCCACAATAGATGCAATATCTGGTGGTGTAATTACACCTGCTATTTCTAATTGTTCTGGACGATATTCTTTAGCTACAGCTTCCCGCACCATTGATTGAACTTTTGGTGTTGCAAGATAGGATATTGTTGGTACTTTTTCCGGTTGATTTTCTAACTTTTGAATTTGTTGGTAAGTCAAATTGGCAATCTTTTGTTCTACGGGAGATGCAAATATAGAAGTTTGAATATTTTGGGTTTCTGTTTCTGTAACAGTTGTATTTTCTTCTGTATTTTGTTCTCTATTATCCTCAAAGTGATCTTCATTTTTTGGTTCTGTTGTAATTCCTAAAGTTTGGGCAAGTTTTGACTGTGAAATTACTGTTTTCTTTTTCTCTTCTAACTCTTCAGGTGTAAGAATAATTTGTTGCAATCTAATTTCTGATTCTGGACGTTTTGCTTCTTCTACAATTTCTTGAAATTTATCATGGGCAACAATATTTAAACGATCTACAATAGTGATACCTGTACGCTTTCCATAAGGTAAACGTAATCCTCTACCAATAGATTGTTTAATCAAAACTTCCGAATTTGCGGCTCTTAATGGGACAATTGTATAAAGGTTAGTCACATCCCAACCTTCCTTTAACATATTCACATGAATAACTATTTCCGTTGGTTCATCTGGATATTCTACTTTTAGCAATCTTTCCACCATTTCATCTTCTTGTGCGCCTGTTTTACTAGAATCAACTTGTATGACTTTATCCTGATAAAATCCTTCTGCAAATTCAACAGATTTAATCAATTCTAACAGTTGTGAAGCATGGTTAGTATCACGGGCAATTACCAGCATAAAAGGTTTAACAATTGGCTTTCCTGTGAGAATAGAATAAGCCTGTAATTCAGCTTTAATATTTTCATGTAAATAAATTCCATCTTCTAATTTTATTCTTTCAATTGCTGCTGATGATAAACTGGCAGGATTAAAATCTTTACGAGTCACAACCGCAGGATCTTTAACAAAACCATCTCTAATGGCTTTTCCTAAAGAATATTCATAGATAATATTTTGAAAATAAACTGTTTTTTTACTGGTTTCTACAGAAGGTGTAGCGGTGAGTTCTAACCCTATTAATGGTTTTAATTCATTAATTGCTCTAATTCCTGCTGATGCTCGATATCGGTGGGATTCATCCATTAAAATTACCAAGTCTTTTAACTGGGAAAGATAATCAAAATAGCTTTCACCAATATATTCAGATAATCTTTTGATTTTCGGACTTTTACCACCGCGCACTTCTGAGTTGATTTTGGAAATATTAAAAATATTGATTTTGCAGGGAATTTGTGGATCTAAAATTGTTCTCGCATTGGTTTCATAGTTTTCACCTGTGATAATTACTGGTGACTGAATCGCAAATTCAGAAATCCCTGTAAATAAATATTTTGGTGTATTGGGTGTAAAATCATTAATCAGTTTATTATAAATAGTCAGGTTGGGAGCTAAAACAAAGAAATTCTTTATATTATATGCTAGATTCAGATAACTAATAAAAGCACCCATTAATCGTGTTTTACCTACACCTGTTGCTAGTGCAAAACACAGTGAAGGAAATTCACGCTCAAAATTAGTAACAGTCGGGAATTGTTGATTAATTTTTGCTAAAATTGTTTCTAGATCAGATTGTTCATTGATAGGCAAAATTTCACAAACCCGATCTAAAATTTCTAATGATTGTCTTTGTGGAGGGCGCAGACTGAGACGATTAGCAATGTTATTAACGATGTTATTCATAGTATGTTATCCATCTAAAATAGTGATTGTTGTATATGCTGTTGTTGTGGTTTCTGTGGTGATGGTTTTTCAATTTCTGGGGGTGCTTTAGGCAGATTTTTGATATCAAGACTGTAATCATCATGTCCCCATTCACAACGGGAAAGTATATGTTTAGGAATTTTTTTGATTGTCAGATTTGGGAATATATCAACTTTGCCACGAAAGGCACTACATAATATAAGTAGGGTGCGTTCTTGTCCTACTTCATCAGAGAGTTTAGATAATTGTTCATGGCTGAGATTTTGGGTAGTGACATAAATAAAATCTCGTTCTGTAGAATAACCATGTTGCCAATAAAATGTATCTGATGGTGCATAAGTGAAGCCTTCAAGTTTGCAGAGTGCTTCGGCTAACATGGCGGGGTTATATTCTTTATTAATAACCCAGTTACCCCATTTATCTTTTTCTAATAATGATGGTGCAAGGCGATAGTAACGAAAACCGCCGCCACCTTTCCAGTTAACAGTTTCGGTAATACCTCCTTTGTCTTCTCCATCAATCACTTTTTTGAGTCGGGGAATGATATGGGTATGACAATGTTCTCCTAGTTCAATCATGATCCAGCGTCTTCCCATTTTGTGCGCTACCGCGCCTGTTGTTCCTGAACCTGCAAAGGAATCTAATACTAAATCACCTGGATTTGTTGCAATTTCTAAAACTCGCTGTATTAATCCTTCTGGTTTAGGAGTAATAAAGTCATCTGCAAGAGAAGAACTACCTAATACAGCGCGAATTTCTTTTCTAGCAGCATCAGTATGACTTGCGTATTCGTGCAACCAAAGTGTTTGCGGTACAGTTCCCTGATTTTTTAGCAAATGTTTATATCTTTTGTAAGCTGGTGTACTTGATAAACCATCTTTTCCCCAATAAACAAGGTTATCTCTAACATTTTGTTCATGTGTTTCTTTTGAATAACGCCAAACGGAAGTTTTCTTAGGATAGATTTCTTCCCCAGTATTTGGTTGAATTATTGGGTAATAAAGATTTGGTCTTTCTTCAGAGCTTTTATTGCACGTATAATTATCAATACGAAAAACTCCTTTTTCATCTGTATATCGGTATTGGCGATCTTTTTCTTCTGTTCTTTTTAAAAGATTGCGTTGCCAAGACTCGCTCTTTCTATAAACCAGTATATGATCGTGCATTGGTGCAATAGTCTTGTGATCATTAGCAACTGCATATTTCTTTTGCCAAACAACATTCGCAACAAAATTTGCACGTCCAAAAATTTCATCACACATTACTTTTAAATAATGTGCTTCATTGTCATCAATGGTAATCCACAAAGAACCATCTTCTGATAACAAATTACGAATAATTTCTAACCTATCTCTCATTAAAGAAAGCCAGATAGAATGCTCAACCCCATCATCATAATGTTCAAAAGCTGAACCTGTATTATAGGGAGGATCAATAAAAACACATTTAACTTTTCCTGTAAATTCCTGTTCTAAAGCTTTGAGAGCTAACAAGTTATCCCCAAAAATTAAGCGATTATCAAAAATATCATTTTCGCTGACTCGATGAGCAGCATGATAAGATTTTTCAGCATCTTCTAATAAAATTCGCGGTTCTAATTTGGGGCGAATTTCTTTACCTATCCATGTTAATTCTAGTCTCTGTTTTTTAGTCATAATTAGGGTTTGCTTTTATGGCAAATTAAATTTTAAAATTTGATTTTATATTTTAAAATTATAACCCATTGGTTAATTTTTGTCATTAATTTGCTCACAATTAAATCAAAATTTATATAGTTAAATTTGAGTAAACTTTTGTAGGTTGGGTTGAACGAAGTGAAACCCAACATTAGGAGGAGATTGTCCGGTGTTGTGTTGGGTTTTCTCAACCCAACCTACAGTCTAATTCTTGCATTACTTTACTCGTTAATTGTTGAACATCGGTTAAACTCCTAAAAATAGCAAGATAGCCTTTTTCATCACTAGCAAACTGAGATTCAGCGAGAGTATAAATTAACTCTGCAAGTTCTATACCAACATTGGAAAGCTCAGTCATATCATCTTGAGATAAATTAAGCTCTGGTTTATTGATTAAAGGTTTATAACGTCTTGATAAAATATTCAATATAAATAATCTACCATGTTGATAGAAATTTTTACGTCGAGTTTCTGTTTCTGCTTTGCGAGAATCTTCAAAAATCTGATCAAGATATTCAAATATACGCACATAACGACAAAGTGTAATTCCTGAAAGTTCATTACTAAAAAGTGTAGAATAATGATCCTTATACAAAAGATTTAAATTTTTCTTAGCTGCAACAATTATTTCAGCATTACCACTAAAACAAGCAAGAGCAATTGCAGCTTGTTCAATGGTGATAGCATCTTGATTATCTGCTGATGGACGATATTGATAAACAATATTTGATACCATACATTCTTGCCGCAACCGTTCTTGATTTGGATCTAATGCTGCAAAATAAATATCACGGACTGTATTTTGTGTATTTCTCGCTTTGGTAATTTCTATACCTATTGTATCTGATTGTGTGCCTACTTCAATGATAGTAACTAATAATTTTGCATTGGGAGATATTGCACCATTGGCATTAAATACAGATGCGATAGATCCCACTGTTTGCGCTCCATTGACTACAGAAAAACCCTCTAAAGTAAATTTAGTTGATTCCTGTTTATGTCCAGGTGGTAAAATAACTTTTGTACAAGTAATAGTTAATCCATTATTTAGATAAAAAAGTTCTGATGGTTGTTCTTTGACAGTTTCAGCAATCGCTAAGTTAACATCTTGTGTACCCAGGTAATAACGAATATTTTTCTCAAATAATAATTTATGATGCTGGTTGTATAAATCTGCCAGTTCAGCAGCATTGACTAATCCATAAAAGGCTTTTCTTGGCTGTTCTAAACAATGCCAGTTTTCTAAGGTCAATTTAACTTCAATAGGTGCATTTTCTTGTTTTGTTGTCAACCATCCATAAATCTTTTCTATATTCAAATCTTGCCATTGAAAACGCGCATCAAATTTATTGAGTTCATCTTGCAGTTGATTGAGATCATTAACTACATGAGTTCCCAAACTACTATCTAAATATATATTACAACCAACTATTTTCACTCCATTTCTGTCTAAGGCATCTTCAACATCATGCTGTAAGCGTGAAAAACTGGAATTAAATTTTTGAAACCGTTTATGGACAAGATCCCTAATTCCATCACAAAATTTTTTATTATCTCCCATGTTGGGAGCATTTCCCGCCTTAGCTTGTATTAACCAAAGTCGGTTATTAGTTCGATCAAAATAAACCGCATCAATACCATTATCATTTTCGCCATTGATAATTGAGTTAGCAGCTTGAGGAGGAGTAATATTAGCAAGATTGGTTATAGCAAATGCAGCTAAAGAACGACTCAAACGATTTTCTTCATGTTGTTTTGCTGTCCAATTTCTATTAATTTGAGGAATAATAGGAAAATAATCCTGCTTTAGCACTTCAATAATTTGAGTTTTTTGGGCTTTACTATTCGGCTTAGACATTTTTCGACATTGAGCGATCGCTAGTAGGGGAGTTTTTAATACATCATCCCAGAATAGGGTACAGATGGTATACCTACCTTCAAAACAACCACAACCAAATCGGCAAAGACATCATCCCAGAATAGGGTACAGATGGTATACCTACCTTCAAAACAACCACAACCAAATCGGCAAAGTAACCAACAATACCATAACCCCCACTGCTAAAGTAGTCACAGCCAAATCACGATCTAAATCAAAGGTTTCCGCTAATACCACAGTAGCAAAAGCCGGAGGCATGGCCATTTGCAAAACTACTACCTGTGCTGCTTCTCCAGTCACACCAAAAAACCGTAAACTACTACCTAAAACCAAAGGCACTAATAACATTTTGATAAAAATACTAATTGCTGCTGGTTTGAGTTTGTACAAAGAACCCAGATGCGCCAATCTCATACCAATTAAAATCAAGGATAATGCTAAAGCAACCCAAGCTAATGTATTCAAGCTAAATTCTATCAGTGGCGGAATACTAACTTGGCGAAATAATAACCCAAAACCAAAACTCCACAGGGCAGGATTGATTAATATGGCTTTAGCCATTTGTTGATGATTTTGGGCGGTGTTGCTAAAACGGGCTGCTAGTAATACACCTAAACCATAAGCACCGAATAAAGTCCCTAATAAATCGTAAAATAAAGCCCAGGCGAAGTATTCTTTGCCGACCATTGCTAAAGTGATAGGAAAGCCCAGATAACCAGTGTTACCTACCATTGAAGCTAAAATTAAACTACCTTGGGTTGAGGGTTGGGGGTGAGAATTTGTCAAATAGGCTTGACCTTTGATCACCAACCACGCTAAAAATGCTCCTAGTAAAATAGCTAAATAGGCGATCGCCGGAGCAATCCAAATCTGTCCTGATAGATCGGTTTGTCTTAAAAAAGCAACAATGCTGATCGGTACTCCTACCCAAAACAAAAATTGACCCAAATGAGTAGGAAATATGGCAGGTAATTTGCGTCCCAGGATAACTCCTACCAGGACTAATCCTCCCAATTTGACGTATAGTTCTAAAAGATTTATCAAGATTTTGCTGAAAAACAGATATGTAAAATAATACCTATTACGTTGATTTTTTTAGTGAGACTTTGTGATTAAATGTCAGCATTCAGCTAACAGTAGTCAGCAGTCAGCTTTTTCCAGGGTACTTCCAAACTCACATTTGATAATCTACTGATTGATCAAACATTCCCATCTGTACTTCCTGACTCATGACTCCTGAATTGTTACGTTTAAATGTTATACCTTATTTACCAATCTAAAATATAAAATATAAAATCTAAAATCTAAAATCCAAAATCTAAAATCTAAAATCCAAAATCTTATTATTAAACAGGAGTGGACTCTTGAAAAACGCTGGATTTGCAGGAAAACCCCAAAACTCATCACCATCACCAGGTGATGATATTCCAGCAGCTTTGCGCGATACTCCTGATAGTGAATCTCAGATGCGCGTACAACCGCTGGTTTTAATGATTGGGGGAATAGTCGGATTTATGGTGATGGCTGTAGGTAGTGGTTTTTTATTTTTTATTACAGCACCTAAAAATAATGCTGATTCTCAATCAACACCTGTTGTTTCTACACCTACACCAATCAAAACTCCAGCAGTTAACAATGATGTAGTGTTGGGACATTTGGCTTATCCTGAAGCACCAGAGTCAGAATTGTTACCAATTACAGCCGATGGACGGATTAGATTGCGACAAGCAGCCGCCCAAAGATTTCAAGCTATGGCACAAGCAGCACGTAGCGCAGGTGTAATTTTAGTACCTATTTCTGGTTTTCGTTCCGTGAAAGAACAGGAACAATTATTTTTTACTATTGGCGCTCAACGAAATCAAACTCCTGCGGAAAGAGCAGCATTGAGCGCCCCTCCTGGTCATAGTGAACATCATACAGGCTATGCAGTAGATATAGGAGATGGAGCAGTACCAGCAACAAATTTACAAACTAATTTTGAGAATACCAAAGCTTATCAATGGCTACAAGCTAACGCTGCTCGTTTTGGTTTTGAATTGTCCTTTCCTCAAGGTAACTCTCAAGGTGTGAGTTACGAACCTTGGCACTGGCGTTTTGTAGGCGATCGCCATAGTTTAGAAACTTTCTACAAAGCCAGAAATGTCAAACCAGTACAGTAGGCAGAAGGCAGAATATGTATCAAGTCAAAATTCAAAATTCAAAATTCAAAATTCAAAATTAATAACTTTCTTTACCAATCACCAATCACCAATCTATTGCTATAAATAATATGTGAGTAAGGATTCAGGGAACAGGGAACAGGGAACAGGGAAAAAACATTTTTCTTTTGCCTCCTGACTCCTGACTCCTGACTCCTGACTCCTGACTCCTGACTGATGTGATGGTTATTGCTAGGTTTTTATTTATGAATAATCCACTTTATGAACAGGATTTTGTTCTCTGGACAGAACAACAAGCAAAAACTATTGAAAATAAAGCCTTAGATGCCATTGACTGGGTGCATATTCAAGAGGAGATATCGGCCTTGGGGCGTAGTGAAAAACAAGCATTACAAAATCGCTTAGAAGTTTTACTAGAACATTTATTAAAACGGTGTTATGTAAACAGTATTTATGATAATCGTGGTTGGGAATTAACCATTAAGGAACAGAGAAAGCAAATTCGACGTTTAGTAAAAGTCTCACCCAGTTTAAAAAACTATTTTACAGAAATTTTCCCAGAAACATGGGAAGATGCTTTATCAGATGTTCAAGATATCTATCCCAGTATTGTTTTTCCTGAAAACTGTCCTTTTCCCGAAGATATAGATAGTTTATTAACTCATTCTTTTTGGGAATAACTAAAAAATTCCCAATTCCCAATTCCCAATTCCCAATTCCCAATTCCCAATTCCCAATTCCCAATTCCCAATTCCCAATTCCCAATTCCCAATTCCCAATTCCCTCATGTTCACAGATATAGAAAACCACTGGGCAAAAGCATCTATTGTCACTGCGGCGGCCAAAAATATTCTCAAAGGTTATCCAGATGGAACATTTCGCCCCGATGCACCTGTTACCCGTGCGGAATTTGCAGCCATTGTGTATACAGGTTTACCCAAAAATTCCTCTTCTCGCCCAGCAATTCAATTTACAGATGTACCTGCTAATCATTGGGCAGTAAATGCGATCGCCTCAGCATATCAAACAGGTTATCTCTCAGGATATCCCAATCGTACCTTTAAACCTAATCAAGCAATTCCCCGTGTACAAGCATTAACAGCTTTAGTTTCTGGGTTAGGTTATCAAGTCACAGGAGATGCGATCGCCACCTTAAAAAAATATTACAATGATTTTGGGCAAATTCCCAGTTATGCCATGAATGCGATCGCTGCTGCCACACAAAAACGCATCGTTGTTAACTACCCAGACATCCAACGTTTACAACCCAACATCAACGCCACCAGAAGCGAAATAGCAGCCTTTATTTGTCAAGTCTTAGAAATTTCTACTGTACCTTACAAATATATTCCCGGTTTAGAATTATTTGTGATTCCACCACAATTTGATAATGCTGATCCTTTTGTGGCAGAATTGGTAAGAGTACAGAAAGATAATCAATGGGGTTATATTGACAAAAGCGGAAAATTTATCATTCCTCCAACCTTAAAAGAAGCAAACACTTTTTCCGAAGGATTAGCATTATTTAGGAATCAGTAATTAGCTTTCAGCTTTCAGCTTTCATGTTGAAAATTATTGTTAGATGTTGAACATTTAACTTGCATACTATCTCAAATTAAAACTCTTGTGGGGTGGGCATCCTGCCCGCCCTGTTTATGCAAATTAAAGGTTTATCAACTTAGTAAATATATCTTGGAAAATCCAAAATCTCAAATTTTCCTCTCCTAACTCCTGACTCCTTATTTACAACCTAAAATTGAACTATGGAAATTCGCGGTATTTGGATCACGGTTACAGACAGTAATGTGTTAGACAAAAGAGAAAATATCCAAAAAGCAATGGAATTTCTCGCCAAAACAGGATTTAACGTTGTTTTTCCTGTTGTTTGGAATAACGGTTTAACCATCTATCGTAGTCAAGTAATGAAAAAACTAATAAACATAGAAATCAACCCTCGCTTTGACGGTGAAGATAAAAACCGTGAAGATAAAAAGCGAGATCCTTTACAAGAAATAATTGAAGAAGCCAAAAAAGTTGACATCGCGGTTATTCCTTGGTTTGAATACGGTTTTATGAGTTCTCATGTAGCCAAGAGATCCAAATTTAACATTATTGCAAACGAAAAAGATTGGGTTGCTCGTGATATATTTAACAACGAGCTAATTAAAAATGAATTTTGCTGGTTAAATTCCCTAGATATTCAAGTTCAAGAATTTATATTAAGTTTATTTTTAGAAGTTATCAAAAAATATGATATTGCTGGGATTCAAGGAGATGATCACTTTATTGCTTTACCCAGTGAAGGAGGTTATGATGCTAAAACTCTTGCACGTTATCAGCAAGAATTTCAGGGTCAGGGTCAACCCCCAAATACCTCTAAAGATCCTGATTGGTTAAAATGGAGAGCAGATATTTTATCACATTTTTTCAATCGTTTTCACAGAGAAATAATTAAAGTCAATCCCGATTTAATCATTTCCATGTCTCCTAGTGTTTTTCGTTGGGGTTATGAAAACTATTTGCAAGATTCACTCACCTGGGTTAACTGGCGATTAGTAGATTTAATACATCCCCAAGTTTATAGAGAAGATATTAAAGCTTATCAATCGGAAATTACCCGAATTTCTCAATCACAATTTACCCAAGAACAACTATCACAACTAATTCCAGGTATTACTATTTATAGAAAAAAACCATATTATATGATTAAACCAGAAGAATTAATTACCGCCATAGAAACTAACCGAAAACTCGGTATTCAAGGGGAAATTTTATTTTTCTACGAAGGTTTAACGCAAAATGATGAGCTTTTAGCCAAAACACTGCAATCTACTGTTTATTCTCAAGCACCAGGAAAATTTGATATCAAAGAAATTAAAAATAAAAATAGCGTTTTTACCCAACAAAGACTAAATCCCTATAACTACGTCAATCTATCTACTAATAAAGAAATTGAACCAGATCCCCAGTTTTCATTAAATTTATTTGATAGAATTGAGGCTTTTTCTCAAGGTATAGCCGCAGTTAGAATTGGTGAAAAATGGGGTTATATTGATAAACAAGGTAAGCTAATAGGGCGCATTGAATATGATAGTGCTGCACCATTTTCCGAAGGATCAGCAGTAGTGAAACTTAAAGATAAATACGGTTTTATTGATATGAATGGCAACCGTATTACAGATATCAAATTTGATGATGCAGTATCTTTTGCTGAAAACATGGCAGCCGTAAAAATAGGTAATGGTTGGGGATATGTAGCCAAAACAATTGATGGAAAAGGACAATTTACAATTCCTACAAAATTTGTAGAAGCCAAATCATTTTCTCACAATCTAGCAGCAGTCAAAATACCAGAAACGAATAAATGGGGATATATTGATAATAGTAATAGAACTATCATTCCCTTTAATTTCGATGATGCCGATAGTTTTGCAAATGGTGTAGCCGCAGTGAAAGTTGGTAATCAATGGGGATATATTAATCAAACTGGTTACTTTGTGATCCAGCCACAATTTGAAGAAGTGGGTATTTTTGCAGAAGAATTAGCACCTGCAAAAATTAACGGCAAATGGGGATATATTAATAAATTGGCTGAGTTTAAAATTTACCCAGAATTTGATTTTGCAAAACCTTTTTCTCAGGGTTTAGCATTAGTGAATGTGGGTGGTAAATGGGGATATATTAGTAGGTGACTGGGGACTGGTGACTGGGGACTGGTGACTGGGTAATCAATTTTATGTTTTCTAATCAACTATTCCCAATTACCAATTCCCAATTCCCAATTACCAATTCCCAATTACCAATTCCCAATTATCTATCACCTTTTTTATACTTTCCTGGATACTTGCGGGCAAAATAATCCTCCATGATTTCCAGAATCATGGGTGCGGCCACACTACCACCACCACCACCAGAATGTTCACCAAAAGCCACAACCAAGATTTCTGGTTTATCAGCAGGTGCATAAGCACCAAACCAAGCATGATTTTGTTTGATGCCACGACGATTCCAAGCTTCTGCTGTACCGCTTTTACCAGCTACTGGGGGAATATTTGGTTGATTCAAAACTTTACCCGTACCCTCAGATACCACTTTTCGCAATCCCTCACGGAGAACTTTAATAGTTACTGGTTTCATATTTAAAGATGAACGCCATTTTTTAGCATCCCCATCATCTTTCAGTAAATGTGGTTGCACTCGATAACCACCATTAGCCGGTACAGCAAACATTACAGCCACTTGTAGAGGCGTGCTTAATAAAGCACCTTGGCCAATGGTCATATTAATAGTATCGCCTATAGTCCAAGGCATTTTCCAGGCTTTGCGCTTCCAGTTATCATCAGGAACTAAACCTCTAGATTCTTCTGTAACAAAATCAAAACCAGTTTTTTCACCAAAGCCATATTTACGAGTCCATTCAATCAAAGTCGGACCACCGATACCTTTACCAATTTGATAAAAGAAAGTATCACTACTCCATTGCATTGCGCCTACAAAACCTAATGGACCAAATCCCGCATGATTCCATTCACCAAATCTTGTGCCACCGATAACCAAATAAGGATAGGTTGGTAGAATCACATTAGGAGAAAATTTACCTGATTCTATAGCTGCTGTGTTAGTGACAATTTTAAAGGTACTAGCCGGGGGAAAAGCACTTAAAACCCGATTAACTAGAGGATATCCTTCACCTTGCACACTTTCCCAATCTTTTTGAGAGAGTTTTTGTTTAGAAAAAATATTCGGGTCAAAGGTTGGATGGGATACCATCGCTAAAACTTCACCATTGTTAGGGTTAAGTGCTACGATTGCCCCATTACGTCTACCTAAAGCTTTTTCCGCTGCTTTTTGGATATCTAAATCTATAGATAAGTGTAAATCATTACCCGCTTTTGCCTGTTTTTCTCCCAACACTCGCAACGGTCTACCAGCACCATCTACTTCTACTTGCTGGCCTCCCCATTCTCCCCGGAGTGTTTTTTCATAGGCTTTTTCTACCCCCATCTGTCCAATGACATCACCGAGACGATAGCCTTCTGATTTGCGTTTTTTTAGCTGTTCTGCTGTGAGTTCGCGGGTATAGCCGAGTATATGGGCTAATTGTCTACCATCTGGATAATAACGTACAGCTTCTGTATTGATTTCGACATTTGGTAATTCGTTTTCATATTCCTTTAAGGCTGTGACTTGGGCTTCATTTAACTCACGAGCAATGCGAATCAGAGAAGAAGAATTAGCTCCAGCTTTTTCTAGTTTCTGTTCCATTTCCTCTTGCGGAATATCGAGGATTTGGGATAGACGCGGACCGACAACTGACCACGATGGCTTAGTATGTGTCATTGGCCACAGGTGAACAGAGTGAGGATAACGAGTAGTAGCTAACAGTTTGCCATTACGGTCAAAAATGTTGCCTCTTTCCGGTTGTTTGGGAATCATGCGAATCCGGTTAGACTCTGCCCTTTGCCGGAGTTTTGGACCTTCAATGATTTGTAAATAAGCTAAACGAGCGCCTATCCCCGATATCATCAGCAAAGTGAATAGTATTAAAAATAGTGACTGGGAACCACGCCCAACTGTGCGGGTATTTTTTTGATAACTCAGTAGTGGTGGTAATATAGCCATAAGATTAATAAAGAAGTATGAAATTTATATTATCTGTAAACAATGCTTTTAGTCGCTATCCGGCATCGAGTTCAAAACAATGGCAAGTATTGGGTTTATATTTTTAATAAGTATATTTTTAATAAGTATATTTTTAATAAGTATATTTTTAACAAGGGTGTTGTTGCCAGATACAATAAACAAAAGTCTGATTTGTAGTCTATTTCATAGCCTACATAGCTAACCAGGTTTCACAATAAAATCGTCGAAAGGCACGGAAGCCGCTTGGCTATCTTACAGTGGAAGAAGTTCCAACGGCGAATAAATTCGCCGTGATGGTATAATCAAGGGGCGAGTAAGAATAACCATCTGCACGAAGAAGTATTTTGATCAGGAGAAACCCCTGATTTATCTCGTCTCGGCTTTGACCGTAGCCTGGGTAAACA
>NZ_JAQMTI010000113.1:0-11984 GCF_028329225.1 Sphaerospermopsis kisseleviana CS-549
ACTGGTGACTGGTGACTGGTGACTGGTGACTGGTGACTGGTGACTGGGTAATCAATTTCATTTTTCCCAATTACCAATCACCAATTACCAATTACCAATTACCAAATACCAATTACCAATTACCAATTACCAATTCCCAATTCCCAATTCCCAATTCCCAATTATCAATTCCCAATTCCCAATTCCCAATTCCCAATTCCCAATTCCCAATTCCCAATTCCCAATTATCAAATGACAAAAACTGCTTATGTATTTCCCGGACAAGGTTCGCAAGCCTTAAACATGGGAATGGATCTACTAGATATACCATCTGCTAAGGCAAAATTTGAGGAAGCTGAAGCAATTTTAGGTTGGTCTGTGAGTGAAATTTGTGCAGACGAAGAAAAACTATCACGCACACTTTACACTCAACCTTGTTTATATGTAATTGAAAGTATTCTAGCTGACTTATTACAAGAAAAAGGAGAAAAACCAGATTTAGTTGCCGGTCACAGTTTAGGAGAATATATAGCTCTTTATGTTGCTGGTGTTTTTGACTGGTCAACTGGTTTACAATTAGTTAAACGTCGTGCAGAAATTATGGATAATACTGCTGGGGGAATGATGGCAGCATTACTTAATTTTGATCGCGAACAATTAGAAAAAGTAATTGCAGAAACCCCGGATGTAGTGTTAGCAAATGATAATAGTCCCGCACAAGTCGTAATTTCAGGAACACCCGAAGCTGTACAAATTGTAATGTCTAATGTCAAAGCAAAACGGGCATTACCTTTAAAAGTTTCCGGTGCATTTCATTCCCATTTAATGGCAGCAGCATCACAGGAATTTCAAGAAATATTAGATAGTATAGTTTTTCAAACAGCAGAAGTTCCCGTTGCTTCTAATGTTGATCCAGTTCCTGTTACTGATGCAGAAATTTTAAAACAACGTTTAACTCAACAAATGACTGGTTCAGTACGGTGGCGAGAAATTGCATTACAATTACCAAAAAATGGGATTACCAAAGTAGTAGAAATTGGACCAGGTAATGTTTTAACTGGTTTGATTAAGCGGACTGTTGAAGGTATGGAATTGAAGAATATTCGTAATACTGGGGAGTTGCCAAGTTAGGGGAAATTAATTCACAATTAAATTAGGTTGAGCAGATACAACCTTTAGGAGTTGATGGATATGAAAACTGTATATAATGGACAATCAGGTATCATTCGCACAGAACGGGGACTAATTATAGCCGGAACTCGGATTACTTTGTGTGATGTGATGGACTATGTAAAAGCTCAGTATCCACCTAAGTTAATTCGTGAAAAACTGGGACTAAGTGATGCACAGGTGAATGTGGCTTTAGACTACATAGAAAATCATGCTGTGGAAATAGAAGCTGAATATCAAGAGTTTCTGCAAAAATCAGCAGAAATTCGCCAATATTGGCAAGAAAAAAACCGTGAACGATTTGCCAAAATAGCAACTCAACCTGCTAAAGTTGGCCAGGAAGATTTACGCGCAAAACTGCAATCTTGGCAAGAACGCATCACATCCCCATTATGAATTTTCTCATTGATTATAACTTAACAGGGGACTCGGTTTTATTTTGGGGAACACTTGCGGATGAAGGTTGGATTGATCTGTTATCAATTCGTTTTTTTACCTTTAAACAAGCTGGATTAGAGACAGATAGCAGTGACAAAATTGTATGGCAATTTGCTCAAGCAAACCAAATGATTCTGATCACAGCTAATAGAAATATGAAAGGAACTGATTCATTAGAGCAAACAATTCGAGAGGAGAATACAGATACTTCACTACCAATTATTACTATTGGAAATCCTGATCGATTTGATGAGCGCATTTATCGAGAAAAATGTGCTGCTCGCCTAGTGGAGATTATATTAGATATTGAAAATTATATGGGAGCAGGTAGAATTTTTATTCCTTGAAGCTTTTTATTGTAGATATTATAAGAGTACCGCTGCTATTCTTAGCTGAAGAAATAGTAATGAATAGTGGGATTTAAACATAAATTATCAGTATTTTTTGCCTAAATCCCACTATATATCAAATGCCAAAAAGTAGCTAATGAACTAGACATGAACTAGACAGACAAGAACAGAAACTTATTCAAAAATTATCTAACTTGACCAAATTCGTGTTCCACGTCTGCCATGTTTTCATATTCACGCTCTGGCATTTGTCGGAGAACGTCAATTACTTCCTGACTTGCATTTTTCTGTCTGGCATGGTTAACCAAATCTTCTTTATTTGCAGGAAAATCTATGCCACTAAGACTTCTGGAAATATCAATTGCTGATACTGCCATAACCTAACCTCTATATAATAATTGGTCGTTTAATATCTAGGCTATTAGTGTTCTCTCCATATATTCTCTACCTGCGGTTGCATCTTATTTTGATGTTTATGTTGAATATTGAGCATATCTTTGAGGATAGGGAATAGGTAATAGGGAATAGGGAAGATAAAACAATTAAAAGTAATTAGCCAGATATAAAATGCACCCTTGAAAACGCTTTCATCTGTAAATATGCTAAATCTACCTTTGTTCATTGACGAAAAGCGATCGCCATAGCTTATTCTAAATAATAGTCTTATTTAAAATATCTTCCGTGACCAGAGAACGCGAACCTTTTATTAGTTTGGCACTTTACCACGCTTTCAAGTGGTCAGTGGTTAGCCCCATGCTACACGCTTACTTCGGGGGTAAAATTTATGGGGTGGAAAATGTTCCCAAAACTGGACCATTGGTGGTAGTTAGCAACCATGCAAGTTATTTTGATCCTCCCATAGTTTCTAACTGTGTATGTCGGCCAGTTGCATACATGGCCAAGGAAGAATTATTTAAAGTTCCTGTTTTAGCCCAAGCTATTAAATTATACGGTGCTTATCCCGTCAGTAGGGGTACTGCTGATCGTGCGGCTATTCGTGCGGCTTTAGAATATTTAGAGAATGGTTGGGCTGTAGGTGTGTTTTTAGAAGGAACTCGCACCCCAGATGGTCGTATTCATGACCCCAAAAGAGGTGCAGCACTGTTAGCTGCAAAAGCCAAAGCGCCTTTATTACCGGTGAGTTTGTGGGGGAGTGAAAACGTTGTCCAAAAAGGTACACCTATTCCTCGTAAAGTCCCGATGACTATTAGAATTGGTAAATTGATTGATGCGCCAACTTCTACAAATAAGGAAGAATTAGAAGCTATAACTCGTAAATGTGCAGATGTAATTAATGAAATGCACGATTTAGGAAGATAGGTGATTGGGTGAAATTTAACTAATGACTAATTACTAGTGACTAATGACTAATGAATTGCAAATTATGTACAATTGAGATCCTAACAAAACTGTGAAAAATTATGTCTGATTTAAGAGAAAAATTAAAAGAAAATCTGGATGAAGCGGAATGGGATTGGCTAGTTCCCCATGCACAAAGAGATGTGATAATTGTGGTAGCAGATGGGTTAGATTTGCTGGATGTGGGAGAAGCGATCGCAACTGATAATATTCCCTCTGTGCAAAATTGGATTGATGAACAATTGCTGGCCAAACCTTCACCAGAACAATTAGGAAATTGGAATGGCGATCGGACTAAGAGGTTTAACGCTTTAATTGTTGAACCTTACGTTTTAGTGCAAGAAAAAGCTGTTGTTTAACAACTCATAATTCATAATTCATAATTCATAATTCATTATTGATAATTGAAAAAATTATGAATTATGAATTGCAAATTATTAATTACTTTCTTTTTCTTGGTGATTCAAGCTTGGTAGTTTCACAGAGTTGTTACTACTTACTATTTGGCTAACTTGCCCAATTAAATCACCTAATTTACCTTCATCTAACAAGGTATTTATTAAGGAAAGTCCGCTAGTAGATAATAGTAACTTGTTAATATCTTGACTGCCATTACTACCATTTGCACCAGGGAAGGAATAAATCCGAGTGTCTCCTAAAACTCCTGGTTGTGGTGCTAAAGCAGTAACAATTTCTGGTAGTTTATCCGCTAATTCTGGCCAGATAGTTGTGAGAATTTTCGCACTTAAATTAGCATTGCTAATGGTATTTTCTGCTGTAATTTTGGCTTGAATACCTTCAGCTTCAGCTAAAGCTTTATCACGGTTAGCATCTGCAAGAGTACGAATGGCTTCTGCTTCTAATTCTGCTGCTTCTTGGGCAATTTCCGCTTGACGACGACGACGGAAAGCATCAATTTCTACAACGTTGCGATCGCTAATACTCCTTTCTTGTGCTTCCCTTTCTGCGATGATTATAGATAAACGTTTTTGGCGTTCCGCTTTTTCAATTTCACTGGCAGTTTTTACCGCTTCTTCTGCTTTCGCTTGTTCTGCTTGTGCAACAAAACTTTCACGTTTTTTATTAGCAATTGCTATTGCGACATCTTCCTGCGCTAGTTTTGCTAATCTTTCTGATTCAACTATCTTTACTTGCGCTTGCAACTTTCCTGATTCTACACTTTGTTGGCGAGAAATTTCAGCAATTTCCGCTTCTTGTTTTTGCAATGCTTGTGCTACTTTTAGTTGTTTATTCCGTTCTTCTAAAGCAATATCAGCTTCAATTTGACTTTCTTGTAAAGCTAATTTTTTACGAATTTCTTCCTCTTCCACTGATTTTTCCTGCAAAATTTTGGTACGTCTTACCATTGCAGCTTCTCTATCTTTTGCTTCTTGAATTTCCCTTTCTCTCTGTGCTTTCAGTGCTTCAACTTGCAATTTTTGAGCTAGTTTAGCACTTTCTTGCTCTTGGGCAATTTGTAGCGATCGCTTTTGTGCATCTAGTTCTTTTTGTTCAATAGCGACTTGGGTTGCTAACTCAACTTCCCGTTTTTGTTGAATTGAACGTTGAATAATTTCCGTCCGCAACCGCACACCTTGAGCATCAAAGAAGTTATCAGGATCATAAGTAACACTTTCTAATATTTCCGAAATGGCAATGTTATTTAAAGTTAATCCCACCTTTTTCAAATCTGTACCTACTAAATTCAAAACTTCCTGAGCAAAACCCAATTTATCAGAATCAATTTCTGCTAAATCTTTAGTTTTAGCTGCCGCCCTAATAGCATCATCAGCCCTTTTTTCTAAAGCTTCTTTGATGTCTTCAGGAGTAATTCTACTGCCATTTTGAGATAGTCTTGCTGCTGCCGTTAAAACATCTTCTTCGGAAGCATTAATACATACATAAAATGTGACTCTAATATCTGCTCTCAGGTAATCTTTTGTTCTTACTGCCAGTTTTCCAGTTCTTTCTACATCAATAGACATTTCTCGCAAAGGTACACGGGTTAATTGATGAAATCCTGGTAAAACAATGCAACCACCATAAAGAATTACTGATTTCTTTTTAGTAAATAATCCCCCCGTTCTCACAAAAGCTTCGTTGTTGGGTGTGACAACATAAACCCTGGTATAAGCAAACAAGCTTAATAAAAGTAATATAACTAAAGTTACAATCAAACCAGGAAATACTATTCCCCCATTAATTTGAGCTAAAGTTGGCTGAGTTGTCAGCGGAAATGTGGGAGAATTTGATATTCTATATTCCTGTTTTGATTGCAGTTGAAATGTTAATAACTCCGATACATTAACACTTGGTAGAGCCTGAATAAATGTTAACCAAAAAAGCATTTTCTTGTCCTTTCACTAATTCTGATTTTTAGAGTCGGAACTATTTAACCAATTTTCTTCGTCTACACTGTCTTTGGCAATTACTAAATAGATTTGCTGTTTAAGTTCAATTACTATCACTTTTTCCCCTCTTTGTGGTGCGATAGTTGCCCAATCTGGGATCACAGCATTAATAGTTAAAAAGTTACCTTTTGGATCGAAAATATCTACCTGGCCAATTTTGTTGATGTTTTCAGCAGGAATATAAACAGAAGTTACAGTACCAATACAACCAACTAGGCGATCGCCACTTGCATCTTCACTAAATTCCGCAAACATTTTACTAATGGGTTCAGCTATCAATCTGCCAATGAATAAACTAATAATTAGGGAAATTAACAAGATAATTATCCCCATTAAAGGCAGTTGTTGATTTTGATTAATACCTCCCAGCCACACATTTAACATCCAACCAATGACACCCCACAGACTCAAATCTGTTGCCAACATCAATATTAATGGAACTTTACCAATACCAGCCCATTCCAGAAATCGTCCAAAGCTTAAATCAATGTTGGTTTCTATATCTATATCTAAATCTGCATCAGCATCTAATTCCGATTCTCCTCCTAGCATAATCATAAACAGGAAAAGCAGTATTCCTGTAATCAGGAAAATCCAATAAGGTAAGTTTGCTGGACTAAACAGCATATTTTCTCCTGCAAAATATTCAGCAGGTTTTTTATATTTTCGTTTGAATCCATCTTATTCTCTTCTTCTATTCAATGTCAAGATTAAAATTTATTTTTTGATTATTTATTGAGATATTTAACAAAATAGATGATTTATTATTAATAATATTAACAAATTAGACATTTATTATTAATAATATTAACAAATTAGATATTTTTAGTGTGAATACCTTGATAACTTAGGGTGGCGGCAATGAATGAATCACTTAAAATTATTTTTTATAGCAATTTAGGCAAATCCTGATACAGATTTTTCCCAGTGATCAAACCCAATCAAACCTAGATTCAAATTCAGCTAACAATTGTTTAGCTTGTGGGGTACATCATATAATGTAATGTAACTATTCAACTAAGCATGAGTAAAGCAGCTAACAAGTATTAAAACCTGGATGTATATTGGTGGGAGTAGGTGGTGGAGGAGAAAATTTCATCCTGAAAGACTTAGCTTTCTTGTTACCAGAATTGTTACCATAGTTTCAGATTAGATATTGAAGCCTTGATTCAGTCTGAAACCTTAGAACTACTAGAATGGCATCGCCTCTGCCAGCACCTTTCCACCTTTGCGGCAACTAAGTTAGGGGCGATAGTTGCCCGTGCCTTGCCAATTCCATCAACTCTGGAGGAAAGTAAAGAGTTGTTGGCACAAACCAAAGAAGTCTATCAATTGGAAAGCCGACTGACACCAGGGTTATCCTTTGAGGGCATTCAAGATATTGGTGACTCCTTAGAACGTGCGGAATTACAAGGAATTTTATCAGGTGAGGAACTGTTAGCGATCGCTACCACCCTTGCTGGTGCGAGAAATTTACGGCGGTTAATTGATAACCAGGAAGATGTACCTATTTTAACTGATTTAGTCGCCGAATTACGGACTTACCCAGAATTAGAGCAAGAAATTCACCGTTGTATTGATGAACGAGCGCAAGTGACAGATCGCGCTAGTCAGAAATTAGGAGAAATTCGGGAAGATTTACGCAGGTTACGCAGTCAAATTACCCAAAAACTGCAAAATATCATCCAAGTTAAATCTAATGCCCTGCAAGAGTTGATTATTACTCAAAGAGGCGATCGCTATGTTCTTCCTGTAAAAGCTCCACAAAAAGACGCAATTCCTGGTATTGTTCACGACACATCTACCAGCGGAGCAACTTTATATATTGAGCCTAACAGCATTGTGCAAATGGGCAACCAATTACGCCAAGCTGTGAAAAGAGAACAGGTAGAAGAAGAAGCCATACGCAGGAATTTAACTACACAAGTAGCAGAAGTTAAAACCGACTTAGAAAAGTTATTAGCTATTGTTACAATTCTGGATTTAGCTACAGCCAAAGCCAGGTATAGTTTCTGGTTAGGTGCAAACCCGCCCCGCTTTATTAATCCCCAAGAGCAAGAAATAATTACTCTGCGGCAATTACGGCATCCTTTGTTAATTTGGCAACAACAACATGAACAAGGACATCCTGTAGTTCCCGTGGATTTGTTGATTAGTCCTTATATTAAAGTAGTCACAATTACTGGACCAAATACGGGTGGTAAAACAGTAACTTTAAAAACGTTGGGGTTAGCGGCTTTAATGGCCAAGGTGGGTTTATTTGTTCCCGCCCGTGAACCAGTAGAAATTCCTTGGTTTAGTCAGATTTTAGCCGATATTGGGGATGAACAATCATTACAACAAAGCTTATCGACATTTTCCGGGCATATTCGCCGCATTAGTCGAATTTTGAATGCCATTAGCGAGGGAACAGGGAACACTTCGACAAGCTCAGTGCATCGCAGGGAACAGGGAACAGGAGAAGAAGCAGGGGAGCAGGGTGCAGGGTGCAGGGGAGAAGACTTTTCCCCAATCACCAATCACCAATCACCAGTCACCAGTCACCAATCCCTAGTTTTACTGGATGAAGTGGGCGCAGGTACAGATCCGGTGGAAGGTAGTGCATTAGCGATCGCTCTCCTCAAATATCTGGCGGATCATGCTCAGTTAACCATTGCTACTACTCACTTTGGAGAATTAAAAGCTTTAAAATATGACGATGTTCGGTTTGAAAACGCATCAGTCGAATTTAACGAAGCCACCCTTTCACCTACCTATCGGTTATTGTGGGGTATTCCTGGACGTTCCAACGCCTTAACCATTGCCTTACGCTTAGGCTTAAAACCAGAAGTCATAGAAGCTGCAAAAAGTCAAGTGGGAGAAACAACGGACGAAGTTAACCAAGTAATAGCCGGGTTAGAAGCTCAAAGGCGCAGTCAAGAAACCAAAGCAGCAGAAGCACAAAAAATATTAAAGCAAGCGGAGAAATTATACAAAGAAGTTTCCCAAAGAGCCGCAGCTTTACAGGAAAGAGAAAAAGACTTGCGAGCCTCCCAAGAAATAGCCGTACAAAAAGCAATTCAAGAAGCGAAAGGAGAAATTGCCCAAGTTATTCGTCGGTTACAACAGGGTAAACCAACGGCTCAGGATGCACAAAAAGCAACAAAAGCGTTAAGTGATATTTCGGAAAAATATCAACCAGCACCAGCACCCAAACCCAAACCCGGTTTTATGCCCAAAATAGGCGATCGCATTCGTATACCCAAACTAGGGCAAACCGCCGAAGTCATAACCGCCCCGGATGCAGATGGGGAGTTAAGTGTGCGCTTTGGGATCATGAAAATGACAGTGAAATTACAAGACGTAGAATCTTTAGATGGTCAAAAACCAGAACCCATAGTCAAACCCAAACCAGCACCAGCCGTTACCCCGTCACCAACACCAACCGTAGCCATTCGCACATCAAAAAATACTGTTGATTTGCGCGGAAAACGGGTAGCAGATGCCGAATATATATTGGATAAAGCTATTTCTGAAGCTGTTGGACAAATATGGATCATTCATGGACACGGAACTGGTAAATTAAAGCAAGGAGTTCACGCATTCTTGCAGCAACACCCCAGAGTCAGCCATTATGAACCAGCAGAACAAGCAGATGGTGGTACTGGTGTCACTATTGCTCATGTAGATTAGGGCATTGGGCATTGGGAAAAACTATTACCCAATTACCAATTACCAATTACCAATTACCAATCACCAATCTTAACCAAAGCATCATGAATTTCTCATATTTAAACAAGAAATTTTCATCTAAAGTAAAACCAAAACAACAGCTGTTTACTAAACTTATTTACAGCTAGATGACGAGAAACCAATTTTCATACTTGATGGTCTGTTTCAAAAAGGGTAACAGCAACAGCCTTTATTCGCCTGATCAACTATGCTAAAAGTTATGCAATCGGCCGCCAATTCAGCTACATCTAATTCCCAGTGGGAGGATTTAAGCCAGTTTCCGACCTCCAATACCGTTCAATGGGAAAATATTAAAACCCAGTTAGATTTGGTGTTATTAGCACTAGAAACTTTAACTGGCATTGGTTCTGATGCTATGCTATCTGCGGCGATTAATCTCCAGTTAGAGTCAAAAGTACCAGATAGGGTGGCCTTGTGGCGACTGCGCCAATCTAACCCCATACGCAAAGGTCAAGGAGGGCGGAAAAAACTAGATGTAGATGAAGCGCGATCGCTGGTTCTGATTACCTGCTATCTTGCCAAACAACACCAAGAATTAATCCGGCGTGCTGTTGGGTTATTAGAAACAATAGCTGCCAAAAATCAAGAACCTCATCAAAATGCTTTACTTGGAGATTATATAGATGCTTTCTGTAACACCTACCAAGAACGGATGGAAGAAGATGAACAAATCTCCACAGATTTACTAACCAACTTAGCAATAAAACTGCTGGTAGATTTACTATTTTATAGCGCCCCTACTGGACACCGCCGCCTGTGGTTAACATTGTTGGATCGATCCACAAAACAATTTTAGATTTTAGATTTTAGATTTTAGATTTTAAATCACTGATCCAAAATCGAAAATTCTCTTTTGTCCCCCTTGCCATTCTTGCTATGCCTGGATCAAATTCTGTCATTCGTCGCTACACTCCCCCCACTTGTACACTGGAAATCTTGGCGCAAAGCTCACCTTTATCTCGTTGGATAGGGCAAACAGTCCTGAATCAACTTCGTTTTCAACTGCACTTTGATGATCCAACACTACCAGAAGAACTGAGAGTACCTATTCAGGGCGATCGTGATCAACTAGAAGCCTTGTGTAATGCTGTTACTAACTACGTTCAGGCACTTCTACAAAAATCAGCAGATAACTTTTGTCTTACTTCCTTAGAATCCCAACCATCAAGCAAAACATCTGATCAACCAGAAGTACAAGATGTTACCCCATCATCATCATCGTCGCCTAAAACCCCAAATCCCTCTAGTATGGGAATTTTAGAGGCAACAATTTATTTAGAATCTAGTGACAATTTAACTCATAAACTATATCTCGGTTCCCTTGCTAATCAAACGTCAGGACCGATAATTCAACTTACTCTATTACAACTATTTGATCTGGCCACGGCCTTAGAAGAATATTCCACTGATGTCATAATATTACCAAATCTCAACAGTGAGAAATCAATAATTCCCAGTTTGCCTACTTGGACACCTATAGCCGCAGTAATAGCACTAGCTTTGGGTTTAGCTCCCTTAACCTGGCAATATGCCAGCAGCATGAGGCAAAATCAGCAGCAAACAGCTAAAAAGACTACTTCTGACACACAACCAGCAACTACTGTAACTGCACCATCTCTGAACTTAACCACTCCTCAACCAGAATGGACTTCCTTTGCTGGTTTACCATCTCCCCCTAGTAGTGGTGATACTATAAAGCCGCCTGATTTAGAGACTCCCGTGATACCCGCTAATTCTACTCTAGATCCAAAACCTCTGACTTTTCCTGATGCTACCGTGCCACCCGCAGCTAGAACATTGCCAAATAATGGACTGACAATACCTCCACAGACACAGCCAGTCCCTCCTAGCAGTCTACAAATTCCAGGAACAGCACCAATACCCAGTTCCCAACAAAACTCTACAGGAGTGATTAACCAAGGTGGTATTCCTCCTGTCACTGGTCAAAATTTGCCTTCTGGAAATACAAGTAGTATCTCTTCTATATCTGGATCTATTGCTACCTTACCTAATGATGTGCAGAGTCAGATTTCTGGACAACAATCCTCTACACCAAATTCACAGCAATTAGATCAAGCTGCTTCTGCAACCAAATCTCCCGATAATGATTTAATAGAAAAATTGCGATCAGCAAGACAAAGACCATTCCCAACACAGGTTGCTGCTGAGGAAAACAAATTATTTGATGTACCTCAAGCAGCAGAAGCTAGAGCTTATTTACAAAAGAATTGGCGGCCACCTACGGGATTTTCCCAGACACTAGAATATAGTCTGATTTTGGGTGTTGACGGTACTATTGAACGCATTTTACCCTTGAACCGAGCCGCTAGAGAATATATTAATGACACTGGTATACCAGAAATTGGTAAACCCTTTGTTTCTACTAATCAAGCTGGACAAAACCTCAGACTCAGAGTTGTCTTTAGTCCCGATGGTAAGGTGCAGACGTTCCCAGAAAACCCTTGATTATGTGTAAGGAGTCAGGAGTCAGGAGTCAGGAGTCAGGAGATCAAGGAGTCAGGAGTCAGGAGTCAGGAGTCAGGAG
>NZ_JAQMTI010000114.1:0-2068 GCF_028329225.1 Sphaerospermopsis kisseleviana CS-549
GGACTGGGGACTGGTGACTGGGGACTGGTGACTGGGGACTGGGGACTGGGGACTGGGGACTGGTGACTGGGTTAAGATGAATAACCCAATCACCAATTACCAATTACCAATCACCAATTACCAATTACCAATTACCAATTACCAATTACCAATTACCAATCACCAATCACCAATCACCAATCACCAATTACCAATTTTCTAAATTATCAATTTTCTAAATTATCAATTACCAAGACTAATACCATGACTATTGCTAGTTCTAACGGTTCTAATCGCTCACAATCTCCTCTGATTCCTGATTTAGCGCAAGTGATCAGTAGCAGACCTGACCGCAATACCCATAATGGTAAACAGGCAGATTTGCACCCACCCTCAGAGGAAAGCACGGAGCAAATGATGGAAGCCGTGCGGACAATGCTGATCGGTGTTGGAGAAGATCCAGAACGAGAAGGATTATTAAAAACACCAAAGCGCGTAGCTGAAGCTATGAAATTTCTCACCAGTGGTTATAACCAATCCTTAGAAGAACTGGTGAATGGGGCGATTTTTGATGAAGGCCATGAAGAAATGGTGTTAGTGCGAGATATTAATTTCTTCAGTCTTTGTGAACATCATATGTTGCCATTTATGGGTAGAGCGCACGTTGCTTATATCCCGAATCAAAAAGTTGTCGGTTTAAGTAAATTGGCGCGAATTGTGGAAATGTATGCTCGTCGTTTACAAGTTCAAGAAAGACTAACTCGCCAAATTGCCGAAGCAGTGCAAACTATTCTTGAGCCAAAGGGTGTAGCTGTAGTGATGGAAGCTACCCATATGTGTATGGTGATGCGTGGTGTACAAAAACCTGGTTCTTGGACTGTTACCAGTTCTATGGTTGGTGTTTTCCAAGATGAGCAAAAAACCCGTGAAGAATTTTTGAATTTGATTCGTCATCAAGCTGCTTTCTTTTAGGAATTAGCACTTTTTCGATTATTAGCAATATCGCTCATTCTCAAATTTTTTCAGGGGGTGAGTGATATTTTTTTGGTGATGGGTGATTGGGAAGAATGAATTTATTCCCAATTCCCAATTCCCAATTCCCAATTCCCTTGTTACTGAACTTTAGACTAAAAACACAAAATGACTCAGGGAAAATGATCGCTCTCTTTTAGTCTAAAGTCCAGTAGAAAGGCAAGTGTCTATTGGTGCAATGGATACTTCATTAAAACCTTATGATATGGCGGTATTGGCGGCAATTCTTGTCCGGGCTGAAGATTTGCAACAACAAGGATTTTCATGGGTGGGTTTCTGTGAATTAGATTCTGATCTTCAACCTTGGGATAAAAATGGTGTAGCAAAACCTATTCTTAGTGATCTTTATAATGCTTCTCGTATCTGGGTGTATCGAGATTTTTTGGTGGAAGATGTGGATGAACTTCCTGAATTTTGGCTTTCTTAGAATTGATTATCCACACCCTACATAGTATTCTCTACACCTAATATTCAGGTGTTAATAAAAGTAATTGCTGTTTTATTAGTTTTCTGACTCCGTTTAAATCTAACTCTGTTTGTTTGATAATATCGGCTATTTTGGCATCACCATTACATTTCTGCATAAACTCAAATTCCGCATCTGATAATTTGATGATTTGGTAATCATAGTTAAATATACATTTGCTGGGAAACCCATCTATACAAGGGTTGAGTTCTGGCGTTGCTGCTAATAAGCTGTTATCGTCTGTCCAGTCGTATTTGGTTAATGGGGGACGAGTGAGGAAAAATTCGTAATGTGTTACTTCTGGATTCAGTAATTCTATTAGGCGGTAACGTTGGCGTTGGCGTAGCCCGCCGGAGGCATCGCCTAAATTTCCTGCTCTTTCTATTAACTCTGGTGCTTTACCCAATAGTGTTTCTAAATCCCAAAATCCTGGATTAGAAAAACCTACAAAGTCTAATTCTGAAGCGTCTATTAATTCAAATAATGTATCAATATTATAGTCTGTTTCCTGGGGATGTACGTACATATCGGCAAAACATTCATCCCTTTGGTTTTCCATTGCCCATCTTTCTTTTTCTCTCTTGACAAGAC
>NZ_JAQMTI010000115.1:0-4327 GCF_028329225.1 Sphaerospermopsis kisseleviana CS-549
CCTCCTGACTCCTGACTCCTGACTCCTGACTCCTGACTCCTGACTCCTGACTCCTGACTCCTATGCCCTCACGGAAAGACTTTCTCAGCAACCCCTAATTGGCATTATTTCTTCATGCAACTAATGAAAAAACTCAGAAAACCACTATTCATTATTTACTTGACGATTACCATTATCATTAGCAGTATTATCAGTATATTCTTCAGTAATATTGCCTCAGCAACAGTTAAAATAACAGATATAAAATTTATTGGTGCAGCCACCTTACCCACAGGATACTCTTTCCAAAAAACCGAACTAGGAGGATTATCAGGAATTACTTATGATGCTAAAAATGATCTTTATTATGCCATTTCTGACGACAGAGGGCAAAAAGCACCTGCTCGATTTTATACCTTAAAAATTGACCTCAGCACAGGAAAATTAACCAAAGATGGAGTTATTCCCGTAGCTGTCACCACCTTATTAAATGAAAATAATCAAAAATTTCCTCCTAGTGAAACCGATACAGAAGGTATTGCTGTAACTAACAAAGCCACTGTATTCATTGCTTCTGAAGGAGATGTGCAAAAATCCATAAATCCTTTTATTCAAGAATTTTCTCTATCTTCTGGCCAAGCTATTACCAGCTTACCTATACCGGATAAATTTTTACCAGATCCAAAAAGTCAGCAGGGTATACGTAATAACTTAGCTTTTGAAAGCCTCACCATCTCAGAAAATAATCAATTATTATTTACAGCGACTGAAAACGCACTCATTCAGGATGGTGCAGCGGCAAAACCTGGCTTTGGTAGTCCTTGTCGCATTGTGCAATATAACCTAGCCACCAACCAACCGGAAAAAGAATTTCTGTACATCACAGAACCAGTTACACCGCTATTCAATTTTACAGGCAGGTTTGACAGTGGATTACCAGATTTACTTTCTTTAGATAATCAAGGACATTTACTGAGTGTAGAAAGAACTTTTACAGGTTTGGGATTTGCGATTTCTTTGTTTCAGGTTTCCCTAGAAAATGGCGATGATATTCATGATATTAACAGCCTTTCAAACATTGACATCAACAAAATCAAACCTGTAGAGAAAAAACTACTCTTAGATTTACAGACTCTCGATGTAGCTTTAGACAACATAGAAGGCTTAACCCTTGGTCCAAAACTACCTGATGGACAAACTTCCTTAATTCTAGTCAGTGATAACAATTTTAACAAACTCCAAAGCACCCAGATCCTAGCCTTTAAACTCAAGCTAGAATCACCCTTAAATCGGTTATTGCGTCTGCTACGAATCTCTCTATAGAAACGAATCGGGAGCCACTTCTAATGATTCCCTCACAGAAAGACTTTTATGCCTACGGCACCCTACGCGAACAGCAACCCCTAATTAAGTAATTCTGAAAAATGAAAGTTTAGATTTATCAAAGTTTTTTGTAATCTGCGAGCAAATTTGTTTAGATTTACATTGCGCTTTTATGTAATGGAATATCTGCTAATAATTCTTACTCTTTGATTCTCTTTACCCTTGAACCCCCCCATCACTGCGCTAATATTCTTAGCAGTAGTATTGCCACAGCACAGAAAGAAAAGTTAAAAGCTTGGGTTAAACAAAGTGAGTAATTACCTTATCTCATACCAGCAAAAAATTGTTAAAGCAGCAGTACAAGCAAATCCAAACTCAAATATTGGCACATCTGGAAGCTAAAAGCCAGTCCACAGGTTAGGAGGTTGGGGAGACAGGGGGAGCAGGGGAGGATAATAACCCAATCACCAATCACCAGTCACCTGTGAAAAAAAAAATTTCAATTTTTTCTCCCAACTACTTGACAGCCAAAAAAGATTAAGCAATAATAGTATAGTTGAGAAAAACGCAATCAACTGTTAGGGACTGTAGTTCAATTGGTTAGAGCACCGCCCTGTCACGGCGGAAGTTGCGGGTTCGAGCCCCGTCAGTCCCGTTTCAAAACCCTGAAATCTGATTCCTGGGAGAAAATTTTAAATATCTCTCAGGAATGCTGTTTTTAACAGACTGGGAAAATAACCCATATCGGTGGTTTACAACCACTCAGCACTTGTTAAATTAATAATGCTTTGTGAGAGAGAGAATTAACTGTGTCTGTAAGAGTTCGTATTGCTCCCAGTCCTACTGGTAATTTACATATTGGTACAGCCAGAACTGCTGTATTTAATTATTTATTTGCCCATCATCACGGTGGTAAGTTTATTTTACGCATTGAAGATACAGATTTAGAGCGATCGCGTCCCGAATATACTGATAATATTCTCACTGGACTGCGTTGGTTAGGCTTAAACTGGGATGAAGGTCCATTTTTCCAATCTCAGCGTTTACACCTCTACCAAGCAGCAGTACGGAAATTATTAGATCAAGGTTTAGCTTATCGCTGCTATACCACATCAGAAGAATTAGACGCGCTGCGGGAAGCACAAAAAGCCAGAAACGAAGCACCCCGCTATGATAACCGTCATCGTAACTTGACCCCAGAACAACAAGCAGCTTTTGAAGCGGAAGGTCGTTCATCTGTAATTCGCTTTAAAATTGACGATGATCGGGAAATTGTTTGGAATGACCTGGTACGGGGTAAAATGTCCTGGCGCGGAAGTGACTTGGGTGGTGATATGGTCATTGCTCGCGCTTCTGCTGAAGGTATTGGTCAACCTCTATATAATTTTGTGGTAGTGGTAGATGACATTGATATGCAAATTACTCATGTCATTCGTGGGGAAGACCATATTGCCAATACAGCGAAACAGATTTTACTTTATGAAGCTATGGGTGCAAAAATTCCAGAATTTGCCCATACACCCTTAATTTTGAATCAAGAAGGGCGCAAACTTTCCAAACGGGATGGAGTAACTTCAATTTCTGACTTTCAGAAAATGGGTTTTACTGCGGAAGGTTTAGTAAATTATATGACCTTATTGGGATGGTCTGCCCCAGATTCTACGCAGGAAATATTCACATTAGATGACGCTGCTAAAGAATTTACCTTTGAACGGGTAAATAAAGCAGGTGCTAAATTTGACTGGGATAAATTAGATTGGATTAATAGTCAATATATCCATAATATGCCAGTTGATAAACTCATAGATTTGCTAATACCTTTTTGGGAGGAAGCAGGATATACATTTACTAGTGGTAGGGAGCGTCCTTGGTTAGAGCAGTTGGTAAGTTTAATTGCTGCTAGTTTAACGCGGTTAGTGGATGCTGTTCCCATGAGCAAAGTCTTTTTTACTGATGGGGTAGAGTTCAGTGAAGAAGGTAGTCAACAACTGCAACAAGAAGGGGTGAAACCTGTACTGCAAGCAATTGTGACAACTTTGGAAAATCAACCAGAATTTTCCGCAGATACCGCCCAAAGCATCATTAAACAAGTGGTAAAAGAGCAAGGTGTCAAAAAAGGTTTAGTAATGCGATCGCTCCGAGCAGCTTTAACCGGGGATGTACATGGACCAGACCTAATTCAATCATGGTTATTGTTAAATCAGATTGGTTTAGATAAACAACGTTTAAGCTATGCACTAGCTAGGTAATAGGTGACTGGGGTGATGGGGTGATGGGGAGGTAAATAACCCAATCACCAATCACCAATCACCACTCACCACTCACCTGATAACTGCAAATATCGGGAACTTAAAATAAAAGATTCTTGTCTTTAAAATTACTTAAATATAAATATAATTACAATGACAAAAAAATCCCTTAATCTAGCCATTAGATTATCGTTGATGATAGTTACACTTGGTGTGACAACAGTGATGAATAGTATTGTTAATGCAGAAGAAGTTCCGCCTATTTTTGGTGATATCACCATTAACCGTCAATTTTCACCTGATCCTTTGACAGTCAGGGGAATGAGTGGAGGTTCAGTTCCAGCGAGCAAAGTTAATGGAGAAACTGAAACTCCTACAGGTTCATGTACTGGGTTTGTAGATGAGGACCAAGATCACACTTTAAAACTGCTCAGTAAATTTGACTACCTAAAACTGCAAGTGGAAAGTAAGGCCGACACCACTATAATGATTAAAGGACCAGGTGGTATTTGGTGTAATGATGATTTTGATGGGAAAAATCCTGGTATTGTGGGAGAATGGTTAGAGGGTATTTACAAAATTTGGATTGGTTCCTACGAAGAAGAGAAATACTTTCCTTACACTTTAAAAATCACAGAAGTTAAGTAATAGTTGATAGTTGATAGTTGATAGTTGATAGTTGATAGTTGATAGTTGATCGGGAAACATAAAATTGATTACCCAGTCCCCAGTCCCCAATCCCCAGTCCCCAATCCCCAGTCCCCAGTCCCCAATCC
>NZ_JAQMTI010000116.1:0-26334 GCF_028329225.1 Sphaerospermopsis kisseleviana CS-549
ACAAGGAAGATTTTATCAGCACAATGGTCTTTTTGTTACCAAGAGAAGATGATTTTGTACTGTTTTCCTCCCTTGTCCACTGTCCTTCCTTGTCCCCCAAGTCTTGCCCTCACGACAATGTAAAAAACCTACCCTTGTAAGCCTGTTCCCCCCTCAAACAGATATGTTCCCTATTCCAACGGACAAAATAAATGATATCAAGTCCAGTTAATTACTGATAATCAACTTTCTCCTCTTCACTCTTGCCTCTTGCCTTTTGACTACCCTCACAGATAATATAACTATTCCAACGGATCTGATATGAGAATGTTCTTTTCTGACGAAGAAATAGCACAATTAATTGCAGAAGATGTCCCATTTCTCGATTTAACTACCTATGGATTAAATATAGGTAAAGAATTAGGAGAAATTGAATTTTCTACCCGTCACACCATGACTATTTGTGCAACAGAAGAAGCAGCAAGAGTATTTGAAAAATGTGGTGCAAAAGTTGAATATTTACTAGAAAGTGGAACTTGTTTAACAGCACAGCAATTAATTCTCAAAGCTAGTGGTTGTGCGGAAGCTTTACATATTGGTTGGAGAGTAGCGTTAAATTTAATGGAATACGCTTCTGGTATTGCTACCCGTGCAAAAGAATTAGTTGATGCTGCTAAAAATGTAAATTCTGATGTGGCAGTTGTCACCACTCGCAAATGCTTTCCTGGTACAAGAATTATTTCCATGAAAGCAATTTTAGCTGGTGGTGCTACTCCCCACCGTTTAGGACTATCAGAAACAGTTTTGATTTTTAAACAACACCTACTATTTATAGATAGTATTGCAGAAATAAGTGAACGTATCAACCAAATGAGAAAACGATTTCCAGAACAAAAAATTGCTATTGAAGTGGAAACAGAAACCGATGCTTGGATGGTGGCTGAAGCAGGAGTTGATTTAATTCAATTTGATAAAATTCCTACTGTAGAACTAGGTAGTTTGGTTACAGAATTAAAGCAGAAATATCCAGGTTTAAAATTAGCAGCAGCAGGTGGAATTAATTTAGAAAATGTCAGGAATTATGCCAGCACAGGGGTAGATATTTTGGTGACGAGTTACCCGTATTTTGGTAAACCTGCTGATATTGGGGCGAAGATGAAACGGAGGTAATCCTAATGCTAATACTTCTGCTTCTCCTTGTCCCAAATCTATAACAACCAGGATTATGGGATTAACAAATGACTATTAACTATAATATGCTATATTCTTAGCTATTAATATTTTGAGGATGAATAATTGTAATTTCAGGAACATCTATAAAATCTTTGGGATTTAAAGTTAAAATATGGCTGATATTATGAGCAATCATCACTGCTAATATGTGTATATCATGAGTTCGTTTACCAGAAATATTATATGTTGTTACTAAGTTCAACCAAATAGAAAATACATCTGGTGTTTCTGCTAGTAAATCAAATTGACTTATTAACATTTGTACTGCTTGAGTTGTTTGTTCTACAGTCCATCCTAAGCCATTAACATTGACAGGACGAGTAGCAACAACCCAAAATTCAATGATTACTTGAGGGGTAATAAAACATTGATGATTATTAGATATTAAATATTTAATTGTGTTATCAACTAGATGGAAATCAGGAGATGTGATATCTCTTGAACGTAACAGAATATTGGTATCTAATAAGTAACTACTCATCTTCCTCGATCATCATAAATGTTTTCTCGACGTAGTGCTTCATCAGAAAGATTAACAGAACTTTTAGGAGCTTTTTCTATCCACTCTTGCCAAAGTTTTAATCTTTCTTCAGAGGTTAAAGGCTTTTTAGGTTGTTTGTTGAAATCCTGATAACTCAGCCTTTCTTGGAAAAGTTGTTTTTCTTCGGGAGTTAATTTGGAAACAATTTCTACAAGCGAGTCAACAAGTTGTACATTCATAATTATCTATTTTATTTACTAGGTTATAGGCAATATTGTACTGTATTTTAATTATAATCTGTCAACTGTCAGAATCAGGATACCCAGGATTATAGGATTAACAGGATGATTATTTGATGATTACTAGACGTAAATTATGTATTGATTATTACATCACACTTAATAAATATTTACCTTTCCCTGTAACAATCATCAAAACCTAACCAATGCGCCTACCCTAAATATGATGGTATAGGTAAAATAAAAAAAGTTCGCTTTTTTGTAATAGCCAAAAACTTATTAAACAATAAAAAATTACCCAGTCCTTAAGTAACAAAGACTCCTTGAGGAGTCTTCGCCAAAAATCAATTTTTGGTATTCAGAACGTCTTTACCGGAATTCCTCGACCATACAGGTAACGGGATGTCATGTTTAGACTATCTTTCAACGCCTAAATCATGTCTGCTGCATCCTATATTTTTATATTAGGCTATATTTTCAATTTCGTCAAGTTTCTATTTGTCTGAATCAGGACTACCTTCGGGAAGTCAAAAGTCAAAAAGTTAGAATTTTTTTGTCTGAATCAGGATAACCAGGATTAGAGGATTTACAGGATGATTATTTGATGGTTAATGACTATTAACTTAATATTTTGTCAGAATCAGGATAACCAGGATTATAGGATTAATCAATTAGCAAAAGGATTTACTATTTTTAATTCTGTAATTGCCTGAAAATCACTAATATTTCTTGTTACTAAAATAGCGTTTTGATTTATTGCTGTAGCAGCGATAATTGCATCAGGAAGTTTAATTTTGTAATTTCGCTTTAATTGGATGGTTTTATTTTCAATCTCTTGTGATAATGGAACTGTGTTAAACTGAGATAGTAAATTTTCAATAGACTGTTCCTCCTCTTTTGATAAGCCAGTAAAACTCAGTAATTCAATGCGGATAATCGGTGAAAGTAGAATTTCGTGTACATTAACAAATTCTTCTGCAAACCATGAATCAGCTATTATATCATCAGCTAAATAGTAGATAACAATATTTGTATCATAAAGATATCTCATTTATCCCACTCCTGACGCAGATGATCTAAATGAGCTAACATAGCTGATTTTTTATGTTTTAAAATACCTTTAGCTTTACTAATTTTTTCATAGTCTTTTTGCCAATATGATAACATTGATTCTGGTACATCTACTGTAATTGAATCTTCATCTTGAGATACAAGATAATGTTTTGGTATTTTGATTAATGGCATAGTTTTATGCTCCTGTTTCTCTTAATTCAAATTGTAACATATTGTTTGAATCAGGATAACCAGGATTAAAGGATTAACAGGATGATTATTTTCTACATCAAATATAGCATCAATTAATAATTAACTTGCTCAATATCGGTGTGAATGAAATCATTACCTTTAAATAATAAAGGTTGATTGTTAGATTTTGCTAAAGCATAAGAAAAGCAATCTCCCATATTCAGTTTTGCGGGATGACGGCCTTTACCAAATTTCAAAAATGCTGCACTTGCTAATTGTGCCTGTTCTACAGTAAAAGGTACAATAGTTATAGACAATGCTGCAATTAATAAGTTAAGATTTTCTACACCTTGCTGACCATGTTTAGTACCTAAAACAATGGATGCTTCTACATAACCTGGAGAAGAAAGTAAACATTCTGCACTTTTGTTAATAAGTTCAATAAATATCAATTCTTCAGGTTCAGCATAAATAATTGCCATAATAGCAGAAGTATCAATAACCATTATTCTGGGATTCCAAACTCGTTATAACCGATGATTTCATCAGGAGTTCTGCTATCAAGAACTGGTAAATTTCTAATCTGATGACAAATACTCCGAACAAGATTAATATCAATTTTATTCTCTTTGTGATTGGGTAAGGAAATAGGATGAACTTGATATAAAAGTTTTCCTGTTATTTCCATCCCGGCAAAATTTGGGGGAAGTTTCAGATATAAACAACCATTTTCATCTACACGAGCATCAAAATTAATTTGTTGCATTGTCTTTTCTGATCAATTTAATTACGGAATTTTTGCTTTTACCTCTATTCCGATTGTAACATATTGTCTGAATCAGGATAACCAGAATTTAAGGATTAACAGGATGATTCTTTGATGGTTAATGAGTATTAACTTAATATTTTGTCTGAATCAGGATAACCAGGATTAGAGGATTAACAGGATGATTATTTGATAATTACTAGACGTGAATGATGTATTGATTATTACAGTAATTTCATAAAAATTAACCTTTTGTCTGAATCAGGATAACCAGGATTAGAGGATTAACAGGATGATTATTTGATGGTTAATCACTGTTGTTTATGTATTGATTCTTACATCACACTTAATAAATATTTACCTTTCCCTATCACAATCATCAAAACCTAACCAATAATTAAACAATCACATCCTGTACATCCTCAAATCCTGGACATCCTGATTCTGACAACCACAACATTCATCACACAACAAATAATCATCCAATCACATCCTGTACATCCTCAAATCCTGGACATCCTGATTCTGACAATATTAAAATTATGTAAACAAATAACCAAATTACCTAAATATGCTACATTTAACGCAACATACATGAAACTAACTATTAACTAATCATGAATAATCCCCAACAACCTCTAGAGTATGATGCTGTGCTTGGTGGTGAAAATCAAATATCAAGTAGTCCTGATCTGAAAATGACCACAGAAAGAGCGATAAATTTATTAAAAGCTGGTACAGCAGGAATTAAAGCATGGAATCTATTTAGACAGCAAGAAACCTATCTCCCTAATCTTGAAGGAGTTGATTTGAGCGGACAAGATTTGACTGATGCTAACTTACATAATGTGAATTTAAAAAATTCTAAATTAGTTCAAGCTAACCTTACAAGAGTCAATCTTATTAATGCCGATTTGCAAGAATCTGATCTATCTCAATCATCGCTAACTAGCACTAATTTTTCTAATGCTAATCTTCAAGGTGCAAACTTGACAAAGGCAAATTTTATTAATTCCAATTTCACTAAAGCTAATCTCGCAAAAGCTAACTTAACAGAAAGTATAGGATCTAATGAAAATTTATCATGTAACTTCAAAGAAGCAAATTTTTCAGATGCTATTCTAATCAAAGCTACTCTGAAAAGATGTAATTTAGAGTCAACAAATTTAACTGAAACTAAATTTGATAGTGCTAATTTATATGGAGCAAATCTTCAAAATGCTATTATTGCCAATACAAGTTTTTTAAACACAAATCTTGAATATGCTAACGTAACAGGAACTAAATCTTTTTTCGCCCATGTTAATAAACAAACTGTGATAAGTAACATTTCTGGAATTTAATAAATAAGCTGTTGTGTATTTGACTTGTATAAGTTTGACAGGCAGGATGCCTGTTCCACAAGAGTTCAGAATATTAGGATTATACAATTTAGCTGTGTAACAGCTTATCATAATCCCCCTCATCGCTTGCGGGAAGGGGGTTGGGGTTATTGGTGACAAGTTAAGGCTGAAAGTATAGAAATGTCGGAAGCTGCTCATGATCTAATTGAAGGTGTAGAATTAGATAGATCAGTAAAGTCAAAATTAATCACATTCATGAATTGATTTACATTCCCAAAATTGTCCAGGTCCTACTATCAAAATTTGCTCATTTGGCATTAATAATTCCCAGTAAGCAAGACCAGAATCATCTTCTAAATCTGGTTCTAAAATAAATTTATAATTATAATTATCCTCACCCTCAAATGATAAAGTGAGTGTAAAATCATGATTGCCACCAAGGGCAAAATTAGTCAGCTTTGTATTTTCTAACGGCTGTAACAATCTTTCAACAAATTCATTATTTGGGTGTATATCTAAAATAGATGAATGAATTCCAGACAAAAGATTTCCGAACGTTAAACTCCAAGGTGTTGCCCTAGTGAAAAGTTGCCAGCTTCCTTTGTTTAAGTGTTTTAACTTAGGATGATTATAAGGTTTCATTTCACCAAAGTCTAATATTAATTCATCACCATAACTAAATCCAATTTGATGGCAAGTTTCGCCGATAATTGGTTGAATAATTTGATTCAGATTTTGTATAGAATTAGCAAGAGATGTTTTAGGAGTCATAATCAATATCCTCTAAAAATTCTTTAGCTTTTTGTCTAAGTTCCTGATATGTAAAATCACCTCTATCATTTAAAGTTCCACCATAACCATTTCTTTTTTCTATCTCGATAAATTTACCAAATGCTTTTCTTAATTTCTCTGACATACTAAATTCTCTAGCAATGGCATCAATTTGTTTAATGTCATATTTTTTACCCATAAATATATAGACATCCTGATATAATATTTTAACATTAGGAGCTTCATCATGGGTTTCCGTGTAGTCGTATCTTCCAGGACTCAGTAGCTATTGGCGCTTTTACCCTCTTACTCTTGGAACTTCTTAAACTCTTTATATTAGGCTATATTTTCAATTTCGTCAAGTTTCTATTTGTCTCAATGTCGCTCAGTACAAGTCGCGGTAGTTGAGCGTAGTCGAAACTCGATAACCACCTGATTCAGACAATATTAAAATTATGTAAACAAATAACAAAGTTACTCAAATATGCTATTTTAGATACAGTATACATGAAACCAACTATTAACCAATCATGAATAATCCACAACAACCGCGAGAATACGATGCTGTGCTTGGTGGTAATAGTCCATCACTAGAAGGTGCAGCCGTTTTAGGTGGTATTGAAGGGGTAAAATTACGGTTACAAAATCCAGATGCAAATGTGAGAATTGCTGCACTTGAGCAAGCATTGAATTATGGAGAACAGGGTTTAGATTTAGTAATTAAAAGTTTAAAGGATGAAGCTGTAGAAGTACAAGATGCGGCTTATTTATTGTTAAAGTTTTGGAAAGAAGAAAATAAATCTTCAGAACCAAGCTTACTTGAGAAAATCAGAAAATTTGTCTTTAAACACCCAAATCATCAAAATATTGAACAAATCTTAATAAGTAAAGTTAATCAGGCGTTAAGAAAGTCCGATGCACATTTAAAACTAGGATGTTCAACAGACTATACTCATTTAAGAGATTTACTCGCAGTAGGGAAATGGGAAGAAGCTGACAAAGAAACAAGACGGGTAATGTTAGCAGTAGCCAAACGGGAAGGAGAAGGTTGGTTAAATATTGACAGTATTAATAAATTCCCCTGTGAAGACCTCCGTACTATTGACAAGTTGTGGGTAAAATATAGCAATGGAAAGTTTGGTTTTTCTGTTCAACAGCGTATTTATCAAAGTTTGGGTGGAACTAAACATTGGACAATTTCGGAAGCCTTAGCCTTTTGTGACAAAGTAGGATGGAAGAAAAACAGGTCGGTGAGTAGTAGATACAGTGATATCTTGCCCAGTTTTCATCCAGACTCGTGGGATGACTACTACTATCTTTCTTTTCCAGAGCAAGTAGAGTTGTATAGAATGACACACTCACAAGAATTTGCTAATAAAGAAGCACCAAAGGGTCTACTTCCCTGGTCAGTTCATCATGAAATTGTTGGTATGGACATGGAGGATATACCGTGGGGTTTAGTAAAGGGTTGTGAAGGGAAGGTTTATTTGAAGCATCGGCAGGGTTCTGGTTTGGAAGACGTGTTGACTTATAGCGAGATTCAGAATCTCTATAGCTATAGCTATAGAGATAGAACTAGAACTAGGGGGCTGGCAGATTCGATGTACGGGTTGGCTTATAGCGAGATTAAGAATCTGCGTTTATCTCTTCCTCTCACTTCTTTGACGTTGCGGTCCATGGATCTGTTCACTCGCATCCAGATGTAAGCGAATTTTAACCTTGTCTGCTTTGGATACAGCCCAACGACTAAAACAGGAAAGGCTTGACAGGCGGCGAGCTAAGAGAAAACAAGCAGATGGAGTTAAATGAAATACAGGTTTTTATTGCAAACCCAATAAACTAACAACTAATCCCCCTATTCATACATAATGAATAACCCCCATCAACAACTACTCCAACAAATAGACCTCATGCTTCGCGCCCGCTATCCCCTACTATATATAGTCGGAGTCGAAGAAGAACCAATAGAACAAGTCCTGCAACAACTCACCCAAATATCCCAGACACCACGACAACTATTATTATGGGATATCGTCACCGGTTGGGATGACAACGGAACTGATAAAGGTTCAGTCATGGGTGCATTATCAAGAATTACCAAAACCCCAGAAAATACAACCACAATTTTTGTATTGCGAGACATTCATTTTATCCTCAAAAACCCCGAAACAGAAAAAAATGCTCCCGTTATTCGTGCTATCAAAAACCTCACCCGTCAACTCAAACGCACACGCCAAACCCTCATCCTCACCAGTCATATATTAACCATTCCCCCAGAACTACAAGAAGAAATTACAGTAATTGATTTTCCCTTACCCAACATCCAAGAAATAGATTATTTAATTCATCAATTAATAGTCCCCGAAAAACTTAACTTAAATGGACTAGGAAAAGAACAATTAATCAAAGCCTGTCAAGGATTAAGTCGCGCCAGAATTAGAAGAGTTTTAGCCGCAGCTTTAGCAGCAAAAGGACAAGTTAACGAAACAGATATTGATAGAGTTTTAGAAGAGAAAAAACAAGCAGTTCGCCAAACCGGAATATTAGAATTTTACACCGCCAATGAATCATTAAAAAACGTCGGTGGCTTAGAAAATCTTAAACAGTGGGTGCGAATGCGTCAAGATGCTTTTACCGAAGAAGCACGACGTTATGGCATACCCAACCCCAAAGGCGTTTTATTAGTAGGAATCCAAGGAACAGGTAAATCATTATCAGCCAAAACTATCGCCCACGAATGGCGTTTACCATTGTTACGTTTAGACGTGGGTAGATTATTTGGAGGAATAGTGGGAGAAAGTGAAAATCGCATTCGCCAAATGATACAATTAGCAGAAGCAATATCACCCTGTGTATTATGGATGGATGAAATAGATAAAGCATTTGGTAATATTAATAGTGGGGTTGATGGTGATTCGGGAACATCGCGCCGAGTATTTGGAACATTAATAACTTGGATGCAAGAAAAAACCAGTCCCGTGTTTATGGTGGCTACTGCTAATAATGTGCAAATATTACCAGCCGAGTTATTAAGAAAAGGGCGATTTGATGAAATATTCTTTTTAAATTTACCTACGGAAAAAGAACGCCATGATATTTTTAAAGTCCACATTCAAAAAGTTCGCCCTTCCCGACTGCGAGAATTTGATTTACAGAAACTTGCCAGAAATACCGAAAACTTTAGCGGTGCAGAAATTCAACAAGTAATTATTGATGGTATGCACCGCGCTTTTGGTAGTTTGGTTGCTGGAAATAGGCGAGATTTTAACACAGAAGATATTTTAGATGCGGTATCGGAAACTGTACCTTTGGCGGCTATTGCTAAGGAACAAATTACCAGTTTAAAACGTTGGGCGGCGGAAGCTGGCGCAAGAACGGCTTCTATTGATACACTGTTAATGGAAGAGTTAAAGGTTTATTCTCAGCAGCAAGGTTTGGGTCCGTTGGAGGTGGATTAAATAATTGATAATTGATAATTGACAATTGATAATTCATAAATGAAAAAAGGAGTTGATTTTTTATGTCTCATTTTACAACTATCAAAGTACAAATTAAAAATGGTGATGTTCTCCATCAAATATTGCAAGAGTTAGGTTATCAAGTTGAGTTAAATTCTCAGGTTCGTGGTTATATGGGTAATAAAACCAATGCTGAATATGTGATTAAGCAATCTAATGGTTATGATTTAGGTTTTCGTCAACAGGGAGGAATTTATGAATTGGTTGCAGATTTTTGGGGTGCGGAAATTAATCAGCAGGATTTTATTAATCAAATTAGTCAAAAATACGCCCATAGAAGTTTGATGGAAACCATACAAACTGAAGGTTTTGATGTAGAGGAAGAGGAAGTTTTAGCAGATGGTACGGTGCGGGTTGTTGTTGGTAAATGGGTTTAAATAAGAAAGCACAAAAAGATCCCTGACTTCTGACATAAATTAATCATTGATTGATAAGATGTTAAAAGAAGTCGGGGATCTAAGGACAAAAGGAAAAATCATTATGGCAGAATATCAAAAGATTGAATATCGCATTGGTAAAGATGGTAAAATTGTGGAACGGGTTTTAAATGCCACTGGTTCTAGTTGTTTGAAAACTACAAAAAGTTTAGAAAAATCTTTAGGAGAAATAGAATCTCAGGAATTATTACCAGAATATTATCAAGATGATGAGATGATTACAACTTCCGAAAATCAAACCTTACAACAACAATAAACTATCATTACTCGTTCCTTGTCTCTGACAAGGAATGCAAAAAAGAGGCTCTGCCTCATGATAAAATAGAGGTAGAACTTCTAAAATGGCATTCCCAGTCTGGAGACTGGGAACGAGAAATTTCTTAGATAAGTTGGGTATTTGAACCTATAATGGGTATATCACCGCCCAAGAATCTTCATTTTTTACTTCTAGGAACGGCTTTATTATGCTTCAAAGACTATATGTAAATAATTTCCGATGTTTAGAAAACTTTGAACTGAAAATAAAAGATATGCCATCTGCTATATTGATTGGCAAAAATGGTACAGGTAAATCAACTATTGCTAAAGCATTAGAGGTACTTCAATCTATTGCTAGAGGAATTAATAGACTACGTGAACTTGAAAAAAATAATCTTATTGGACGAAATGATTTTGCTTATGGAAAGTTTGAAGTTCCCATTCGCTTAGAAATAGAAGTATTACTGAAAAATCAATTATATCAGTATATTCTCGCGTTAGAGTTACCAGAAAATTTTCAAGAACTGCGAGTTTTTGAAGAACAACTTCTAGTTGATGGAAATGCAATTTACTCTCGAAAAAACGCTCAAGTTACTATTCATAGTAATACCCAAAATAAAGAAGCTCAGTTTTCTGTAGATTGGCATTTAGTAGCTATGCCAATAATTAGTAATGATAGTCTTTATGTTTTAAAGAATTGGCTGGCTGAGATGATTATTTTAGCACCAATTCCTAGTTTAATGACTGGAGATTCTCACGGGGAAACTTTACAACCAAAAAAAGATGGTACAAATATTGGAGAATGGTTTTCTGGTTTACTGGGTAGATATCCTGCGGCCTATAGAGAAATTGACAAATATCTCCGAAAACTTATGCCAGACTTTCAAGATTTTGTCAATGAAACTATTGGTAAAGACGTGAAAAGTCTCATCGTTAGATTTGAGAAAAATCAAGCTACTTTAAATGTTAATTTTCAAGATTTATCAGATGGTGAAAAATGCTTTTTTCTTTGTGCTGTGGTATTAGCTGCTAATCAATTCTATGGTCCGGTTTTTTGCTTTTGGGATGAACCTGATAATTATCTTTCTCTATCGGTAGTAGGTCATTTTACTATGTCTTTACGACGTTCATTTACAAATAATGGACAACTTTTAGTAACTTCTCACAATCCTGAAGCAATCAAAAAATTCTCTGATGAAAATACCTTTTTCCTTGATCGGAAAAGTCACTTAGAACCAACTTTAATTAGGTTAATTAGTGAGATACCTGGTCGTGGAGATCGAGTTGATCTGATTGATGACCTAATTTGTGGAGATATAGAATTATGAGTCCAAATGAGTATAGACCACATCTTCTCATCTTATTAGAAGATAAGGCTCATAATGATATTGTTAACGGATTTTGTCTAAATTTAAACGTAGATGCGGATAAGATTGAATGTCTACAAAAAGCGCGTGGATGGGTAAATGTTAAAGATAAATTTGAAAAAAAATATATTCCCCAACTGCGACAAAATCTTAACAAACATATCTTATTAATCATTGATCGTGATGTCTATCAAAATAGAGGAAGTTATGTAGAAGAATGTATTCCTGAAGATATAAAAAATAGAGTATTTATTTTGGTGTTCAACCCTAATCCAGAAAGTCTTCAAAGAGATATTAAACAAAGTCGTGAGAATATCGGACAAGCACTTGCTAAAGCTTGCTCTGAAAGGGAAAATGGATTATGGGAACATCCTGTTCTCATAGACAATAAACCTGAGTTAGAGCGGATGATTTTATCTGTTAAACCATTTCTGTTCCCGAATTAAACTAACAAATAATATGCTAGAACAAATTAATCATTTCGGTTTCGGTCTAATTCTCGCTATCATCTTTTATATTATTCTGCGTTTCCTATTTCCCGAAACTCAGGAAAATACATCTATTCAACATCAAAATACAACCGCAACAGATACAGAACATAAAATCAAAGATTTAGAGTTACAATGTCAACGACTGCGGGAAGAATTAAAACAACAATCTCAACAATTAAAAACTGATTTTCAAAATGAAACCTTTACCCAACTGCAAACTTTACTTACCAACTATCCCACAGTCAAAAAAATGGCTTTAACAAAACCTGACTTACCCGCTAAAAATATTGTTTCTCTATTTACATCTTTAGATAATTTAATGGCCAGTTGGGGTTATACTGTGATTGGGGAAACTTGGGAACAGGTTAATTATAATCCCCAAATACATCAAGCTGATAGTGATGATATTCAAGAAGGTGATTTAGTTTATATTCGGTTTATAGGTTATCAAGATGGTGAGAAAGTTCTCTATCCTGCTAAAGTTAGTCGCACTTTACCAGGAGGTTTTAATAATAATTGAATATATCTCACGCAAAAACGCAATCTCCGTCAGGAGATCCCGAAGGGTAGACGCAAAGAAGATAAAGAGAAGTTAATTATATTGATTTATTATTCTGACTCCTGACTCCTGACTCCTGACTCCTGACTCCTGACTCCTGACTCCTAAATTTATGACTACTATTGCAATTGATTTTGGTACGAGTAATACTGTAATTAGTATTCTAGAAGTTGATACCCAACAACCTAAAAGTTTACGTTTCCCTAATTTATCCCGTGTATTTGTGGGTGTTACTTCTCAAGGTGAAAGATTAGAATATCCGGTTATTCCTAGTTTAATGTTTATTAAATCAGGTCATAATATTATATTAGGTGAAGGTGTGAGAAGTCAACGTTTAGGACTTTCTCAAAATTATCCCCCAGAAAGATTATTTAAAAAGTTTAAACGTGATTTAGCTGGAGATTATCAACCACCACCACGTCAAATTGATGGAATTAGTTATAATTCTGTTGCTGTTTCTGAGTTGTTTATCCAAACTATTTGGCAGGAAATTAAACAGCAGAATATAGAACCTAGTCATTTAGTTTTTACCGTTCCTGTTGGTGCTTTTGAACGTTATTTAGATTGGTTTCGAGAGTTAGGTAATAAATTAAATGTTCCCCATGTTTCTATTATAGATGAATCTACCGCCGCAGCTTTAGGTTATGCTGTAAAATCTCCTGGTAAATTAATTTTAGTTGTAGATTTTGGTGGGGGAACTCTGGATTTAAGTTTAGTGAGAACTGTTAATAATTCTCATCAAAATAATATTAATAATCATAACTTACGTGCTGAGGTTTTAGCCAAATCAGAAGCTTATGTAGGTGGTGAAGATATTGATGTTTGGATAGTTGATGATTATTTACGTTCTCAAAATCTCACACCTGAACAAGTTGGTAAAATCAGTTATCAAAATCTTTTAGAAATTGCTGAACGTTTAAAAATTCAACTTTCTAAAAATCAAACTGCTTCCGAAAGTTGGTTTGATGATGAATCTTTTATGTCTTATGAGTTAAAAATTACCCGTGAAAAATTAGAAGAAATTTTAGAATATCGACAATTTTTACAACAGTTACGGGATGCGTTAGATGAAGTTTTAACATTTGCACTGAGAAAAGGTATTGCTAAAAATGATATTGAACAGATTTTATTAGTAGGAGGAAGTTGTTTAATTCCCGCAGTTCAACAATTAATTATTTCTTATTTTGGTAAAAGTAAGGTAAAATTAAATAAACCCTTTGATGCTGTATGTCATGGTGCGTTAGCAATTACGCAAATTACAGAAATAGATGATTTTTTGCGTCATAGTTATGCGATTCGTTTATGGGATAATTACAGCAAAAGTTATATTTATCATCCTATATTTACCAAAGGTACAAAATATCCTTGTCAAAGTTCCCAATGGTTAACCTTACAAACAGCAAATAATGGACAAACAGAAATTCGTTTAGATATTGGGGAATTAGGTGATATGACACAAACAGAAATAGCTTTTGACGCTTCAGGTAGAATGACTTCTAGCACTCTCCAACATCAAGAAAGTTACCGTTCCTTAGATACCCAACATCAACAGGTATGTGTAGCAAAACTTAACCCTCCAGGCGCAGCAGGATTTGATAGAATATCCGTATTATTTGAAGTTGATTCTCGTCGGATTTTGTTAGCAACTGTTAAGGATTTATTAACAGCAGAGATATTAGTTAATAGAGGTGAAATTTATAAATTGAGGTAAGATAATATCTCTAAGCGCCAGTCAATTGTCCCCAGTCCCTTTTATTCCATCCTTTGCAACTGCGCTACTTTCGGATCAATGATTTTTTGACCTAAACTAGCAAATTTAATCGCTACAGATATCTTATTACCCGTTCCAAAAACATGAGTAATTTCACCAATGCCAAAAGTTTTATGTAAGACTTTTTCGCCTACTTGCCAATTTTCTGATATGCTTTGATTATTTGTTTTTGCTGATGGTGATTTAGTGAAAGTACGGGTATTTTTCCGTTTGGTGGTTAATAAATCTGGGGGTAGTTCTTCCAAAAATTGCGATCGCAAAGCTGGTTCTCTACTACCATACAACCTTCTTTCTCTGGCATGGGATAAATACAATCTTTCCTTAGCGCGTGTTATCCCCACATAACACAAACGTCTCTCTTCTTCTAAAGATGCGGGATCTTGCAAAGAACGATAACCAGGAAATAACCCCTGTTCTAACCCAACTAAAAATACTACAGGAAATTCTAAACCTTTAGAAGCGTGCAAAGTCATTAAAGAAACTGCTGTTTGTCCTTCTTTTAAATTATCTAAATCAGAACTTAACGCCGCACTTTGCAAAAATGCTTGCAAGGAAATATCATCACCTTTATTATCGTCTTCAAATTGAGTGATAGCGTTAAACAATTCTTTGACGTTACTGATTCTATTATCAGCTTCATCCGTTCCCTGTTCCATCAAATCCCGAATATAGTTAGAATCATCTAAAATTCCTTCTAAAATCTCAGAACCGGGAATTTTTGTAATTTGTTCTTGCCATTTCTGAATTATACTAGCAAAACCATTCACAGACTTGGCTGCACGTCCAGCTAAAGTATTTACTGATGTTTCATCACTTAATATTTCCCATAAAGTTGTACCTAATTGTTGGGAAGCATTCATCAAAGCGTCAATAGTAGCTTTACCAATTCCCCGACGAGGAGTATTAATAACTCTTAATAAACTAACAGTATCCGCTGGATTATTAATTGCTCTTAAATAAGCAACAACATCTTTAATTTCTTTGCGGTCATAAAATTTCATTCCCCCGACAACTGTATAAGGAATTTGATATTTTACTAATAATTCTTCAAAAGGTCGAGATTGGGCGTTAGTGCGATAAAGAATAGCAAAACTACCCCAATTTAATTCCGGGTTTTGATGTTCTAAAGTGCGAATTTGATTAATCACAAAATCTGCTTCTGCTATTTCATCATCTGCTTTATAACAATAAATTGCTTCCCCTGCATCCCGTGTAGCTCTGAGAATTTTATCAATACGTTGGGTGTTATTTTCTATTAGTTCATTAGCAGCTTGGAGGATATTTTCACAAGAGCGATAGTTTTCTTCTAATTTTACCATTGTTCTGGTATCATCATCCTCTAAACCATCGCCAAAATCTTGTTGAAATTCAAGTAATATGGTAAAATCAGCCATTCTAAAACTGTAAATAGATTGGTCAGCATCACCCACCACAAACACAGACCGATTTTGCCAATCCCACTCACTCTTTCTGTTTTCACCATTAGTTACTAACAGACGAATCAATTCATATTGAGTGCGGTTTGTGTCTTGATATTCATCTACTAAAATATGACAAAATTTCCGATGCCAATACCCTAAAACTTGTTCATTTTGTTGAAATAATCTCGTGGGGATTAAAATTAAATCATCAAAATCCAAAGCGTTATTTTGTGCTAATCTATCTTGGTAAAGATTATAAACATCAGCAATTACCCGACCCCGATAATTTGGCTGTTCCCGTTCAAATTCCTGGGGTGATAAACCTTGGTTTTTTGCATTACTAATGGCGTAACGCACAGATTTAGGATCAAATTTTTTACTATCTAAATTAAGTTCTTTAGTAACAATTTCTTTGATTAAGCTTTGGACATCAGATTCATCAAAAATAGAAAAGTTTTTATTCCAACGTCGTCCTTTTTCATCTTGGTATTTTTCGATATCATAACGAAGAATGCGAGAAAAAAGACTATGAAAAGTGCCACACCACATATTTTTAATAATAGTGCGGTAAACCTTAGATATCAATTGAGTTTGTTCATATTCTGGTAATAAATCAAACTTTTGACCATGTTGAGAAATAGCTAATTGTTCAGCAAATAACCTTTGAATCCTATCTTTCATTTCCCGTGCAGCTTTGTTAGTGAAAGTCACCGCTAAAATATTTTCAGGGTTAACACGGTTTTGCAGAATCAAATTAGCGATACGGTAAGTAAGCGCACGAGTTTTACCAGAACCCGCACCAGCGACAACTAATAACGGTCCGCAATAGTGTTCAACTGCTATGCGTTGACTGGGGTTAAGATGGCTGAGAAAATCAATATTTGTAGTCATAGGTGTGTGAAAGAGCGATGCAGTGATATCTGTAAAATGACATTTATCAATTGTAGCTATTGGTCAGACTACAATATCCTCAGCAACTTGGGTAAGGAAATATCAGATTCCAACAAACTCTTAACTCTTAACTCTTAACTCTTAACTCTATCACCCATCACCCATCACCTGTCACCCATCACCTGTCACCTGTCACCTGTCACCTGTCACCTGCACCGTCAAAGGTAAATTGACTTTAAAGGTTGAACCAGCACCAAGCTGACTTTTGACAATAATCTCACCCCCCATCATTTGACAAAAATGACGGCTAATAGCCAATCCTAACCCAGTACCGCCATATTTCCTCGTAGTGGAATTATCTCCTTGGGTAAAAGGTTGAAATAGCTGCTGCTGCTGACTAGGGGACATTCCAATTCCTGTATCAGTTACAGTAAAACTAATTACACTCAAGGGCGCGTCTTGACGTAATTTGATTTTTTCATGCTTAACCGTCAAAGTCACTTTGCCGTTAGTGGTAAATTTAGCCGCATTACTGAGTAAGTTTAATAATACTTGTTGCATCCTGGTTTGATCAGTATACATTGTCCCTAGATTATCATCACAGTCCACCTGTAAAGTATTGCCATTTTTTTCCATAGCTGGTTTAACTGTGAGAACAACATTATTAATCAAATTTGTAATATCAAATGTCTCTGGGTAAAGAGTCATTTTCCCAGCTTCGATTTTTGACACATCCAGGATATCGTTAATGAGTTTTAGTAAATGTCTACCGGCAGAATTGATAGTTTCTAAATCAGTGATAAAATCTGGGGATGCAGCAAAATCAGCAGCATCATCTTGCAAAAGTTGACTTAAACCAATAACTGCATTTAACGGTGTGCGTAACTCGTGACTGACATTAGCGAGAAATTGACTTTTTGCTGTGCTGGCAGCTTCAGCTAATTCTTTGGCTTGTTCGAGTTGTTTAGTGCGTTCAGATACTCGCTCAATCAAGCGATTGAGAGATTTAGCCAGCAAGCCAATTTCATCATCAGTAGTGATGGGAGCGCGTAAATCGAAATTAGATTTTTTGGCCACTTGTTCAGCTACTTGAGTGACAGTAATTACAGGTTCAGCGATCGCTCGACTGGTACGCCAAGCTACCACAGCTGCAATAGCCACAGATAGCAGCATACTGACTATAAAAATTGTTCTTTCTACAAATCTCGCTTCCTCTACATCGTTTTGCCTATCCTGTTCTTGTTCTTGCGCCGTTCTTAAAATTCTCGTCAACTTATTTGATAAATTATCTAGATCCTCGACAGTGTTACTGTTCATAACTTCCAGTAACTCTTTGCGTACAGTTTCTACTTGTTCAGACTGTAAAGCATTATTATCAAGTTTTTGTAAAATTTTTTCTACTTGCTCAATATAAACTTTAAAATTACTAGAATAATCTGATAATAAAGTTTGTAAAGTGTTGCTATTGGCAGCTAAAGTCTCGGGCTTACTGCTAATATATGCGCTGATATTTGTGTCTAATTTTTGAGCTTCAGCAAAAGAAGTCAGTAATTCATCTTTTTTCTGGGTTCGCTTTTGTGTATTTTCTAAAACAGCCACTAAATTCGCGCTATGCAACTGTGCCTCAAATATGGCATTTTTATAATTATTCAGTAGTTGTTCTTGCTGTTTAGCTTGATGGAACTGTCGGACTTCTCTGCCTCGGTAGTAGTTGGCCAGCACTAACCCTGTCAAGGAACCAAAAAAGCCTATTCCAATAGCTACAAAGTAGCCATAGCCAATTTTTTGATGGATACGCCATGAACTAGCTTTAAGTTTCCCACGGGAGGGAAATTCTATTGTTGGAAGTTCATCTATTTTTGGCTCTTGAGTTGACACTTTTTTGCTTTCCCAACTTTTGTCAACAAGGTAAAGCTTTTGATCTGGTATCCCAGCATTTTCTTAACCTTCCTACAAATATCACCAACCAAGTTTAACCTTGATAATGACTTTAAATATGATTAAATTATCATTTATCCTTTTGGATAACAGGATTAAATCATTCTTTTCCAGATAATAGCATGGACTTATAAGAAAATCGAGTGAGCCAAAACCACGCCCGATAAATTATCGGAACTTGGTAGAGATACTTTATCGTATTAGCCAAGTCAATTAGTGATGTTAGTTGGTCGCTGTTTACTCAATGGTTAGAATATTTTGGGAAGATTTACGGGCGTGTGGTTGTACCAGTTACACCACAATATACTTCTCAAAATTGTGCTAATTGTGGAGAAATTGTCAAAAAATCACTGTCAGTTAGAACTCATGTTTGTAACTGTGGGTGTGTTCTTGATCGGGACCACAACGCTGCAATCAATATTTTGGCGAAGGCACTAAAACAGACAGGCTATGATTTAAGTACCGTCGGGCGGACGGAAACTTTTTACACTGAGCGAAGCCGAAGTGTTAACGCTTGTGGAGAGATGACCCTCTACCCAGATTTGGTAACAAGTTTGGGCATGGTTGCTCATTGAAGCAAGAATCCCCGTCCTTTTAAGGTGGGGAGCGTCAATAATGTCTAGTCTATTTGAACAAACCTAAAAATTGTTACATATTAAAATCAAGATGAAAAAGCCAATTGACGAATCTGGCTGAATATAGCTTTAATAGTGAGAAATAGTCCATTGCTTAGTAAACAGTCTTGTGGTCAGAATAGTGAGGATTAAGAAAACTCCACTGTCAAAATTATGGAAGTGAAAATGCAAGAACCAGAATATACAGAAACCAAGTCAAAAGAAACAACAATCCCAGATATCAACACCCAAGCAGGAAGCATCACCAAACTACAGCCTCCTGTACAGTCTCAAGAGCAATGGCTCAAATATGGGCAGCAAGTTTCTGGCTTTTTAGGCACATTACCTGACTATGTGGGTAACTTCTTTAATCAATACAAGCAGCCTATAATTAGCATTGGTTTAGTGATTACAGCAATTGTCACTGTTAAGGTTTTACTGGCTGTACTAGATTCTCTCAATGGTATTCCCTTGGTAGCACCTACCTTTGAATTGATTGGTATTGGTTATTCTGCCTGGTTTGTGTATCGCTATTTACTCAAAGCTTCAACTCGGCAAGAGTTAACCAGTGAAATTACAACCCTCAAATCACAAGTTGTAGGTAAAGACTCTTCGGAATCTTAATTTTTAAGCAGTCAGGAGGCAGGAGGCAGGAGGCAAAAGGCAGGAGGCAGGAGGCAGGAGGCAGAAGGCAGGAGCAAAATAAATATTTCTTGTTCCCTGTTCCCTGTTCCCTGTTCCCTATTTTTTGACTTTTGACTTTTAATTTTCTTCCCCAGTCACCAGTCACCAGTCCCCAGTCCCCAGTCATCTATCTCTTCAAAGCACTCGTAAAATGCTAGGAATGCTATCTATTGCTTCCAGGGTTTGAATTTCGGCTAAAGCTTGTCTAAAGTCGCCCTCTTTCACATCGTGGGTGACAACGACAATTTCTGCTAGTTCTTCCTGAAAACCGGTTTGGACGACTGACTCTAAACTCACGCCATATTTACCAAAGCAAGTTCCTAATTTACCGATGACTCCGGGATGGTCTTTGCTGAGGAAACGAGTGTAAAATCGGGTAACAAGTTCAGAAATTGGCGCTATTTGACAGTAATGTTGATGTCTACAAGCTAACAAGGGATTTACTTTAGGGGTATTAGTTTTCAACGTCGCTACCAGATTTAAAATATCTGAGCAGACAGCACTAGCAGTAGCACCAGCACCAGCACCAGGTCCAAAAAACATCACTTGGCCAATGGGTTCTCCTTCCACAAGAATGGCATTATAAACACCATTGATACTAGCTAAAGGATGAGTTTGGGGTACTAAAGTAGGATGGACTCTCACTGATAGCTGAGAATTATCACCGATTTGGCCTTTGGCGATCGCCAATAATTTAATCACAAATCCCAATTTAGCAGCATAGGTAATATCGGTCTTACTGACTTGGCGAATGCCTTCACAATAGACATCTTGCAAGTTGATGCGATCGCCAAAACCTAAAGATGCCAAAATAGCAATTTTATCAGCCGCATCCAAGCCATCAACATCAGCTGTGGGGTCAGCTTCTGCATAACCTAAACGTTGAGCATCAGCCAAAACATCGTTGAAGTTGCCGCCTTCCGTTTGCATCCGGCTAAGGATGTAGTTAGTTGTACCGTTAACAATGCCAGTGATAGTATGAATCTTATTAACGCTTAAAGACTGTTTGAGGGGTTGAATCACAGGGATACCACCACCAACAGAAGCTTCTAGCATCACATATACCCCAGATGCGTTGGCAGCGGTAAATATTTCTGCCCCAAATCGGGAAATAGCAGCTTTGTTAGCTGTGACTACGTGCTTACCATTTTTAATAGCAGTGAGGATCAGCGATCGCGCTGGTTCTAATCCTCCCATGACTTCCACAATTATATCTATATCTGGATCATTGACAATTGCTTCTAGATCCGTAGTCACTACCCCCGATGGTAGTTCTACATCTCGGTGTTTATCAAGCGATCGCACTCCCACGCGATAAATTTCGATTTCCTGCAACAGTGGGTGACGACCTTCCAAGTCCTGCAACAATTGTACAGTCCCCGTTCCCACAGTACCTAATCCTAATATTCCTAGTTTAACACCCACAGATTTTGCACCCAAACGATATACACAAAACAATTGTAGGCAGGGCATCGCCCCACCTACAAACTTAAAGCTGAGAATTTGGAATTAAATTACTATTGAGCATTGACCACATTAGTAGGTTTCCACGTGCCAGCGGCCTTCTTTTTTCATGCCTTTCTGATAATCACTCCAGTTCACACCTTCCTTAGCAGCAGCAGCGGACAAAGCGGCATCAATACCATCTTCCATACCACGTAAACCGCAGATGTAAGTATGGGTTTTTTCATTTTTAATCAACTGCCACAGTTCATCAGCGTTTTCTGCTACACGGTCTTGGATGTACATTCTGCCACCTTGAGCGTTTTGTTGTTCCCGACTGATAGCATAGGTCAAACGGAAGTTATCAGGATATTTAGCCTGCATCTCTTCCAATTCTTCATGATAGAGAATGTTTGCCGTCTTAGGTACACCAAACAGCAACCAAGCAAATCCATTGAATTGATATTCTGGGTTGGCTGCTCTTTCTGCATCTTTAAACATCCGCCACAGATATGCACGCATAGGAGCAATACCTGTCCCTGTAGCTAACATGATTACATTAGTATCAGTGTCTTCAGGTAATAGCATTTCCTTACCCACAGGACCAGTGATTTTTACTTCATCACCGGGTTTAATCTGAGTTAAATAGGTAGAGCAAACACCATAAACTGTTTCGCCACTTGCTGGATCTTTATATTCCAATTGACGAACACACAATGATACTGTCTTGTCGTCTACATCATCACCATGCCGAGTGGAAGCAATAGAATAAAGCCTCAGCTTTTCGGGCTTGCCTTTTTTGTCTATACCAGGGGGAATAATACCAATACTTTGACCTTCTATGTAGTTTAAGTTACTACCTGTCAAGTCAAACTTGATATGCTGAACAATACCAATTCCGCCTTCTTTTACTAACGGCTCATTAGAGATTACCTTACCGATAAAAGGAGCATTAGGACGATAAGTGTTCACAGGAACATCAGCGTGTTTGGCTTTCGCTTGAGTCATCGTGTTACCTTTTTTATCCTTAGATGGTTTAGCAAAACCTTTGGCTTCGCTACTGGTACTCACGGGTGCGTCTTTACCAATCTCCTCATTGTTAGCATTTACAGGTGTCACTGGCTCGCTGACTTCTCTGTTAGCACTGTCTACGGCTCCTTGACCGTTAACTGGCTGTAGCACCGATATAGGCTGAATGCTAACAATTTTACCGCCTAGACGAGTGATCCTTCGCATTTCTTGATTCATGCGGTTGTAAGGTACTCTGATGAATACACTGCCACTTTTACGAATAGGGTAGTTCGTTTGATCAGATTCTTGATTCTGACGCAGACCCACCACTTCGTATACGAAGACGCGGCTACCTGATTCTATGTTGGCAGCACCCTCAACAGCACCTTGATTGTACATTCGTTCTACCACTCCAATATTTACTTAACCGTTTATCAAAAAAATTCCCATCATATTGTCAGCTTTAAGTTTACCGGATTTTCGTTGCATAAAAGCATAAAACTGACAATGTGAGAAAACAGCATCATGAAAATGATGCCCTGCTCAGTACACTCGGCAAAGACTATATTAGGTATGGTATCCAACACACCTGTTCATCTTCTAAGGTAGATGATAAGTCTTTGACAGAATGTTAATAGTAAATCAATTTAAACTTTTTTTTACTAATTACATACTTATTGCCTCTCCTAATAACATATAATAGTCATTATTTACGCTATAAAACGAAATAATTTATTTAAATTTATTATTTTTCTGACTATACATACCCTTTGGTAGTTTTCAACAGGCAAATATGTGAGAATTCAAGAGTCGGAAGCCGGGAGCTAGGAAAAAGATCAATATTGCCTGTTTGCTGTTGCCGATTGTCAACTAAAATATGGTTGAATAAGACTGTTACACCATTCAATTGTTTTTAACAGCAACGCCTGTTACAAAATACATCTTTCTGTTAAAATCTAGTATACCACTAGGATTAAATACTTACCAGTCCAGAACTCAGGATAGTAGAAATCAGTAGTTAACAGGACTATGTTGATCACTACCCTGATATGCTGTATTTATGCTGGATAAAAAGAACGCAGGGTTTTACCCTTAGAGTAAAACCTCTAGCTTCAAAAATCTGTTGTGTGAAAAAAATATTGATTTGGTCATCTTTTTAGTATTTAGAGGAGATTTATGACAAGTAAGCCGGAACGCGTGGTATTGATTGGAGTAGCTGGAGACTCTGGGTGCGGTAAGTCTACGTTTTTGCGTCGGTTGATCGACTTATTTGGTGAAGAATTAATGACAGTTATCTGCTTGGATGACTATCATTGCCTTGATCGTAAACAACGCAAAGAAACTGGTATCACTGCACTCGATCCCAGGGCAAACAATTTTGACCTCATGTATGAGCAAATCAAAGCTCTAAAAGAAGGTAATGCCGTTGATAAGCCGATTTATAACCACGAAACCGGCATGATTGATCCTCCAGAACGGATTAAGCCCAACCACATTATAGTAGTTGAGGGGCTGCATCCTCTATATGATGAGCGAGTGAGAGCCTTACTAGACTTCAGTGTTTACTTTGACATCAGTGATGAAGTCAAAATTGCCTGGAAGATTCAACGAGATATGGCGGAACGTGGACACCGCTATGAAGATGTATTAGCCCAAATCAATTCTCGTAAACCTGACTTTGAAAAATTCATTGAACCACAAAGAGAATTTGCGGATGTGGTTTTACAGGTATTACCCACAAACTTGATCAAAAATGATACCGAGCGCAAAGTATTGCGGGTACGGATGTTACAAAAAGAAGGTAAGGAAGGGTTTGATCCGGCATACTTGTTTGATGAAGGTTCAACCATTCAGTGGACTCCTTGTGGACGCAAACTGACCTGTTCTTACCCTGGTATGCAGCTTTACTACGGTTCTGATGTGTACTACGGTCGTTATGTATCTGTTTTAGAAGTAGATGGTCAGTTTGACAACCTGGACGAAGTAATTTACATCGAAAACCATCTGAGCAATACATCTACCAAATACACAGGTGAGATGACTCACTTATTACTGCAACACCGTGAATATCCAGGTTCTAATAATGGAACTGGTTTGTTCCAAGTGTTGACAGGTTTAAAAATGCGTGCTGTTTATGAACAATTGACAGCTAAGGAAGCAAAGTTAGCGGCTCAAGTCTAGAACCAGCAATGTTGTTAAACACAAAAAGGGGTTGCATCTGTGGGTGTACCCCTTTTTTGTTGTGGAGAAAGTAAATTTTTTCCCTGTTCCCTGTTCCCTGTTCCCTGTTCTCTGTGTCAATATGGTTATGATTTGAGAAATGAGTAGCTGAAACTAAAATAACCAAATTTAGTCAGTGAATAAAATTATTCCAGTTATTCCAGGAGGATTTTCCTTTGTCTCGACGCTATTTATTTACCTCCGAGTCTGTAACTGAAGGTCATCCAGATAAAATCTGTGATCAAATCTCTGATACTATTCTGGATGCTTTGTTGACACAGGACCCTAGTAGCCGGGTGGCGGCTGAAGTAGTTGTTAATACTGGATTAGTATTAATTACTGGAGAAATTACCACCAAAGCCAATGTAAATTTTGTCAATCTGGCTCGTAAAAAAATCGCGGAAATTGGTTATACTGACGCAGTTAACGGCTTTTCTGCCAATAGTGCCAGTGTACTCGTAGCTTTGGATGAGCAGTCACCGGATATTGCCCAAGGTGTAAATACTGCCCACGAAACCCGTAGTGCTGATAGTGAAGAACTATTTGATAAAATTGGTGCTGGTGATCAAGGTATCATGTTCGGTTTTGCTTGTAACGAAACACCAGAATTGATGCCTTTACCCATTAGTTTAGCTCATCGCATTGCCCGAAGATTGGCAGCAGTGCGGAAAACTGGAGATTTGCCATACTTGCGGCCTGATGGTAAAACCCAAGTTACCGTAGTTTATGAAGATGGTAAACCTGTAGGTATTGATACAATCTTAATTTCCACCCAGCATACACCTAATATTGGGGATATTACGGATGATGCGGCGGTGCAAGCTAAGATTAAAGAAGACCTGTGGACTGCGGTAGTCATGCCTGTGTTTGGCGATATTGCAGTTAAACCAACTGAGGATACACGGTTTTTAGTCAATCCCACTGGTAAATTTGTGATTGGTGGACCTCAAGGAGATTCTGGACTGACAGGACGGAAAATCATTGTTGATACCTACGGTGGTTATTCCCGACATGGTGGTGGTGCTTTCTCTGGTAAAGACCCCACAAAGGTAGACCGTTCTGCGGCTTATGCGGCTCGTTATGCGGCGAAAAATATTGTGGCTGCGGGTTTAGCTGAAAAATGCGAAGTCCAGTTAAGTTATGCTATTGGTGTAGCCAGACCTGTAAGTATTTTTGTGGATACCTTTGGCACTGGTAAGGTTGATGATGAAATCTTACTGCAATTAGTCAAAGATAACTTTGAACTGCGTCCAGCAGGAATTATCCACACTTTCAATTTACGCAACTTACCTAGTGAAAGAGGCGGACGTTTTTATCAGGACGTTGCAGCTTATGGTCACTTGGGACGTTCTGATTTAGATTTACCTTGGGAACGGACTGATAAAGTGGATGTGTTGAAGCAAGCGGCTAATAAGTCTCTTTCTGAAGCGATCGCACCTGCATTAACTTAGAACGATCAAACCCAGATACCCACTTTCTTTAAGAAAGCGGGTATCTTATTTTCATCTATTACTTAGGGGTTGCTGAGAAAGTCTTTCCGTGAGGGCATAGGAGTCAGGAGTCAGGAGTCAGGAGTCAGGAGTCAGGAGGAGATTTGAAAATTTCTTTGCCATCTCTTGAAATCCCAAAAAATGCACACTTTTTCCGGTATACC
>NZ_JAQMTI010000117.1:0-13500 GCF_028329225.1 Sphaerospermopsis kisseleviana CS-549
GGACTGGGGACTGGTGACTGGGGACTGGTGACTGGGGACTGGGGACTGGTGACTGGGTAGGAGTTTTCCTAATTCCCAATTCCCTGTTCCCTCTGATAACTGCTGTAATTATTGACAAATGTTGGTTAATTTGAGTTTTATTGGTATATAATTGTAGATTGTGTTGATTCAAAGCCATCCCATGCCTAAACTCAAGACTCGCAAGGCAGCAGCGAAAAGATTCCGCGCCACTGGTAGCGGTAAAATCGTGCGTCGTAAACCTTTCAAAAATCACTTGTTAGAGCATAAGTCCTCTAGCAAAAAGAACAATTTGTCTAAAATGGCAGTTGTTCATGAACGCGACGAAGAAAACGTGCGTTTAATGCTTCCTTATTTGTAAATCCTTCAGGTAATGTAAAAAATGACTCGTGTAAAACGCGGTAATGTAGCTCGTAAACGCCGCAATAAAATTCTCAAATTAGCTAAGGGTTTTCGTGGTTCTCACTCTACTCTGTTTAGAACCGCTAACCAACAGGTGATGAAGGCGCTTCGCAGTGCGTACCGCGATCGCAAAAAGAAAAAGCGCGATTTTCGTCGTCTGTGGATCACCCGTATTAATGCGGCTTCTAGACAACATGGTTTGAGCTATAGCCAGTTAATTGGTAATCTGAAAAAAGCTAATGTTGACCTAAACCGTAAAATGTTGGCACAGTTGGCAGTTCTTGATCCTGCAAGCTTCGCTAAAGTGGCTGAACTGGCAAACTCTGCCAAAGGATAAAGGTGGCAACGGATGAATAACGGATGTAACAGATAAATTCTGCTGAAAATTCAAAATTAAACAGAATTAAACAAAATTAAACGTTTTGTGAAAAGTTGTTAAACGTTTTGAAAAGTTAATAGCAGCGTCTCGTAAAGAAGCGAAGGTCAATTATGAATCAGTTACATCTGGTATTATCCGCTACCTTTATGATCATTTGTTGCCTGTTCTATGGGGAGATAGATTTGGTTGCTTCTGCGGCGACTATGGCAGAAATTCAGCAACGAGGCTATTTAACTGTGGCGGTTAAGGATAACGTCCGTCCTTTGGGATTTAGGGATGAAAACGGCAATTTACAAGGGTTAGAGATTGATTTAGCCAAGCGTTTGGCTAGTGATTTGTTAGGTAAACCGGATGCGGTGAAATTGCAATCTGTAGTTAATAGCGATCGCTTACCTGCTGTTTTTGATCATCAAGTTGATATGGCGATCGCCAGAGTTACCGCCACTGAATCACGCTCCCGCATAGTTAGCTTCAGTGTTCCTTACTATTACGATGGTACAGCAATAGTTACAAAAAATACCGCTATCAAAAAACTTCAGGATTTAGCAAAACGTAAAATTGCTGTACTCAATCACTCCAGCACTATCTCATACATAAAATACTTTATACCTAATGCTGAATTAGTCGGTGTTAATTCCTACGCCCAGGGAAGAGAGCAAATAGAAAGCGGTAAAGTGGATGCTTTTGCGGCTGATGTCAGCGTTTTAAGTGGTTGGGTACAAGAATATCCCCAATATCAAATATTGCCAACCAAATTATCAACAGAACCATTATCTGTAGTCATGCCCAAAGGATTGCAGTACGATGAATTAAGGCGAGGAATAAATGAAGCGATCGCTCGTTACACAACCACAGGTTGGCTCAAAGAACGAACAAACTATTGGGGACTAGAATAATTGATAATTGATAATTGATAATTGATAAGGGAGAAATTTTTATTGTTAATTCTTAATTTATTTATTTTCTCATTTTCCCAGAAAGTTGATAATAGATAGAGAAAGCAAGTTTAATATTTGTATTTGCAACCAATGGATAACAATCTAGTAATCATTTATCTTTCAGTTTTCGTCGGTTTGCTCCTATTTGCGGGAGTGAGTGTTTTTCGTCAGATTTTCAAAACTCGTAAACTTGAAAATTCTCTTTCCCAGTTGAAAACCAAATTGACAAAAGAAAAAGGTACTGCACAAGAATATTACGAATTAGCTAGTATTTATTCTGAAAAAAAAGTTTTTACCCAGGCAATACCCCTATTTCAAAAAGCTATCAAAGCCGCCGAAGAAGAGGGAGAAGAAAACATTGCCCCAGTTTACAATGGTTTGGGATATGTTTACTTTGCCCAAGAACAATATGATTTAGCGATTAGGCAGTACAAAGAAGCATTAAAATTGCAACCAGATTATGTAGTAGCGTTGAATAATCTTGGCCATGCTTACGAAAAGAAAAAATTAACTGCTCAGGCGTTGGAAATGTATGAAACCGCACTCAAAATTGCACCTAATAACGCCACAGCTAAACGTCGTGCCGAATCTTTGCGGAGATTAGTTTCTGCATAGTAAAAAGCTATCAGCTATCAGCTATCAGCAATAAAATTCTTGTGCTACAAGGCTTTTAAATTACCAACAAGATATTGTATAATCCATACCCCTGACTTCTTAAAGAAGTTGGGGATATTTTTATTCTTTATATTCATTTTCTGCTAATTATACTGTTTATGAGTAATAGTTTTGAAATCAATAGATATTCATTAACTCTACTGACTTCTCAAACAGTATGATGCAAAAACTCAATTATTTTTCCCACATTCCAGCAACAAAAAATACATATTTGTGGGGTGGGCATCCTGCCCGCCCAAAAAACCTGTTAAAACTGGCTATTAACTTATTGATGATCATTTCTCTAACCCTGATATTTCCTCATATTACATTTGCTCAAGAATTAAATCAAAAATCATTTATTACCCATCCCCTCAACCCCTTAACAGAGACAGAAATTACCACCGCAGTAGAAGTATTAAAACGGGAAAAACCATTAAGCAACACAACATTTTTTCCCATGATTACATTACAAGAACCAGATAAAAGCCAAGTCTTGAATTTTCAACCTGGGCAAAAATTTACCCGCCGTGTTTTTTTGCAAGTTTATGAACGGGAACACAATAAAACTTTTACAGCGACAGTTGATTTAATAACCAAAACCCTAACTAACTGGCAAGAAATACCTCATGTTCAACCTGCTATTTTACCCGCAGATTATGAAATAGCCAGAGAAGTTGTGAAATCTGATCCGCGCTGGCAACAAGCAATGAAAAAACGAGGAATTAAAGATTTTAACCAAATACAAATAAGTTGTTGGGGAGCAGGAATATTAACTTCAGCAGAAGCAAAAAATGGTCATAGAATTTGCCGTGCCTTATCCTATTATCAAGGTAAACATTGGAATTATTTCTCACGCCCCATCGAAGGTGTTTTAGTCACTATTGATTTAAATAAAGAAGAAGTTTCTAGTTTTGTAGATCATGGTGTAGTTCCTATTTCCCAAGAAAACTGGGACTATGATATTAAAGCTTTCAATAAATTAACACCACCACCTAAACCTTTAAAAATCATTCAACCAGAAGGTACAACATTCAAAATTCAAGGTAATGAAATTACTTGGCAAGGTTGGCAATTTCGTTATTTAATGCACCCCCGTGAAGGCTTGGTTTTGTATCTTGTTAAATATAACGATGGCGAAAAAATCAGACCTGTTTTATATCGTGGAAGTCTTTCAGAAATGGCAGTTCCTTACGGTGATCCAAATCCAAATTGGTCATTTCGTAACGCCTTTGATGTGGGAGAATACAATATTGGTTTATTAGCAAATCAACTAAAATTAGGTCAAGAAATTCCTGAAAATGGAGTTTTATTAAATGCCACTTTTGCTAATGGTGAAGGTGAACCTTATACTATGCCGGGAGTCATAGGTATTTATGAAAGAGATAACGGCATACTTTGGAAACATTTTGATTTTAACACTCAAAAAAATTATGTCTGTCGTAATCGTGAATTAGTCATGAAAATGATTACAACAGTTGATAATTATGATTATACTTTGAATTGGATATTTCACCAAGATGGAAGTTTAGAAATAAAAAATGAATTATCGGGAATTGTGTTATCTCAAGGCACATATGACGAAAAACAATCTAGCAATTCTTTGGGAAGATTATTAGCTAAAAATATCTTTGGTGTCAATCATCAGCACTTTTTCAATTATCGCTTAGATTTAGATGTTGATGGGCAAAATAATAATGTGATGGAAATGAATGTTAATAATTTACCTATCAGTGAACAAAATCCTTTAGGAAATGCCATTACAGTTGAAGATACATTATTAAAAACCGAAACAGAAGCAGTGCGTGATGCAGATATTAAACACAGTCGAGAATGGATGATTACCAGTGCAGATAAAAAGAATCATTTAGGGGTTGCACCTGCATATATATTAATGCCAGGAGCAAATACAATTTTGTATGCAGTAGAAGGGGCAAAAATACGAAAAAAAGCTAGTTTTGCAACTCATCATTTTTGGGTAACAAAATATAAAACCGATGAAATGTATGCAGGTGGTGATTATCCAAATCAAACATCACTCGGAGAAGGTTTACCGAAATATATTGCTGATAATGAATCTTTAGAAAATGAAGATATTGTTGTGTGGTACACAATGGGTATGACTCATGTTCCTCGTCCAGAAGATTGGCCTGTAATGCCACGACATCAAGTAAGTTTTAAACTGATGCCAAGGGGATTTTTTAAGAGAAATCCAGCGATTAATTTAGGTGAATAAATTCCTTATTTCTCGTTACCTGTCTCTGACAAGTAATGAAATATATGAGGTTCTGCCTCAATAGACATTTGATGAAAATGAATGTAAGGACAATTCATGAATTGTCCCTACAAGGGTTTCAGGCTACACATATTTAAATTCGGTCGATGTCTAATAGACAAATCGCTAGAGAAATTTTTTGATATATAAACTTGCAATGTGAGTGTTAATTAGCCTACGATATATCAAACACGCGCAGTTTTGAAAACAGGATAGCTAAAAACTAATGAACTTTCCAGATATTAATATTCCCGGTGATGGACAACTTCACGCCCGCTTAACGACTTCCTTGGGTGAAATTGTAGTTAAATTGGAGGAAGATAGAACCCCCAATACTGTTAAAAATTTTGTCGGTTTAGCTACCGGAAACATTGACTGGAAAGATCCTAAAACCGGTGCATCTATGCTTGGTACTCCCGCTTATGATGGCGTTCGCTTTCACCGTGTCATCCCCGATTTTATGATTCAATGCGGTGATCCTTTAAGTCGTTATCCTGATATGTCTCATCGTTGGGGTACTGGTGGACCAGGATATAGATTTGAGGATGAGTTTCATCCTGAATTGAAGCATGATGAACCAGGTATTTTGTCAATGGCTAATGCAGGACCTGGAACTAATGGTTCTCAATGGTTTATTACAGAAGGACCAACACCTCATCTTGACAAAAGACACAGTGTTTTTGGTCAAGTAGTTGAAGGTATGGATATCGTCAATAGAATCGCTAATGTACCTACAAAACGCGATCGCCCTAATCAAGATGTCGTGTTAGAAAAAGTGGAAATTTTCCGCAAGTAATTAAGTAATTTTTTCAGATCCTTGACTTGTTTAATCAAGTTGGGGTCTGATAACTTAAATTATTTATCTAATCATTTATCTATGTATGAGGAATGATCAGTCATATCACAGATTTAACAGATATAACCGGGGTAAATTTATCTGCAAAATTGAACTTAATTCAAAGAAGTGAATTAGGTCAATTTCTCACTCCTGCTACAGTTGCGAAATTTATGGCAGGACAATTTAATAATTTATCGGGTCATATTAGTTTACTTGATCCTGGTGCTGGTGTGGGGACTTTAACTGCTGCGTTTGTAGAACAACTGTTGCTAAATTCCCATCAGGTTGAAAGTTGTTTTCTCACAGCTTATGAAATAGAATCAACATTTATATCATCCTTAGAAAAATGTCTGATAGAATGTTGTCGAGCTTTAGAAAACAAAGGAATTAAAGCCGATTATAGTGTAAAACAGGAAAGCTTTATTAATAGTCTAACAGCAAATAATTTACCGCTTTTTAATAATGCTTCTCAAAATTTTACCCATGCAATTATCAATCCACCCTACAAAAAAATCAACAGTCAATCGATTGAAAGAAAACAATTATCAAAACTAGGAATTGAAACAGTAAATTTATATAGTGCATTTGTTTGGCTGACAATGTTACAGCTTGCAGAACATGGTGAAATAGTGGCAATTACTCCCAGAAGTTTTTGTAATGGTGCTTATTTCCGCCCATTTCGTCAAGCGTTTTTACAGAAAATGTCACTGCAAAAAATTCATGTTTTTGATAGTCGTGATTTAGTCTTTGCAGAAGATAATATTATTCAAGAAAATATTATTTTTCATGCTATCAAAACAGAATATCAAGATAATTATATTCAAATCAGTATTAATTCAGAAATAGAACTAGATCAAGTTTCCGAAATTAGACTTGTTCCATATCATCAAATTATAGAAAAAGATAATCCTGAGAATTTTATCCATATTATTACTAACTATTTAGAAGATACTTTAAAAGTGCAAATGGATAAATTTCCATCTACCTTAGAAGAATTAGGTCTAGAAATATCCACGGGTCCAGTTGTAGATTTTCGTCTCAAATCAGCTTTGAGAAATTTTTTAAATGATCAAACAGTTCCCCTAATTTATCCAGAATCTATTAAACCAGGAAAAGTTCTATTTCCTCCCCAAAATCCAAAAAAATCAATTGCTATTGTTCACACTCAAGAAACACAAAAATGGTTGATTCCCCAAGGTTGTTATGTTTTAACTAAAAGGTTTTCTGCTAAAGAAGAAAAACGTCGTGTTGTTGCTGCTGTATCCTACCCTATAGATTACCCAGTATTGGGTATAGAGAATCATATTAACTACTATCATGCACAAGGAAAGGGAATAAATATCAACTTAGCAAAAGGGTTAACAGCATTTCTCAATTCAACTTTATTTGAGCAATACTTTCGACTTTTTAGCGGTAACACACAAGTTAATGCTACAGACTTACGCAAAGTTAAATATCCATGTAAAGATGATTTAATTCAACTGGGAAAACAAATTAATGAATCTGGATTTGATCAAGATAAATTAGATGATATTGTCAATAAAAATCTATCAATTATGAGTGAAACAATCAACGCAATTGCAGCTAGTAAACGTATTCAAGAAGCAATGAATATTCTGAAAGAAATTGCTGCACCCAAAGAACAACAAAACGAAAGATCCGCATTATGTTTACTCGCATTAGCAGATATTCGACCAGAAACTTCTTGGAATCAAGCAACAGCACCTAAACGCAGAATTACAGAAATGATGGATTGGTTTCGTGATTTTTATGGGAAACAATACGCACCAAATACACGAGAAACAGTAAGACGACAAACAATGCACCAGTTTGTACAAATGGGTTTGGTGGTGGAAAATCCAGATCAACCAAACCGACCAATTAATAGTCCTAAATGGTGTTATCAATTACAACCAATAGCACTATCATTAATCAAATCCTATAATTCTGAACTGTGGGAGGAATCCCGTCGTAATTATGCTATTGCAAATATCAAAACAAAAGTTTTTAAAAACTCTAACCATTACCTAATTTACTAACAAAAACCGCGTGTTCAACAGACTGTAAACCTGCTTGTAAAACCTGCAAAACCTCAGACATATTACCTGTTAACAACTCATTTACTGCTAACCATAAACCTGGAAACACACGACTTTTTAAAATACCATTTTCATCAGCAACTAATTCTAAATATTCACCTTGTTCTAAACAAAACCAAGTTAATTTTTGCTCTAAAACTTGCCAAACAATATACTCTTTCACACCATTACGACGATAAGCTTGTTTTTTACCATGTAAATCAATAGCTGCACTACTAGCAGCAATTTCTACTACTAATTCCGGCGCACCTTCAATATAATCATCTTCACTAATTCTAGTTTGTCCACCTGCTTCTGGTGTAATAATCAAAACTGCATCCGGTTGAGGTTCGTTATCGAAGTCTAAACGCACTGTAGGTTCAACTGCTAATTTTAGACTAGGAGTAAAAACCTTATAATTCCCCATCCATATCAATATGTGAGCATGAGGTTCTCCATGACTTTGTAAACGTAAAGCAGCAGGCATAATATAAACAATTCCTTCGATTAGTTCAGCTTTTTTTATATCACTTGTACTATCATAACGGCGCTCAAATTCATAACGATTAAGTTTATCACCGTTAGTTAAAGGAAGAATAAAAGTAGAAGGAAAGGGTAGTTTAACCATTATTTTTTTACTGGATAATTACACCATAAATACATGATAACAAAAAAACACTTTACATATCTCTAAAAACTGATAAAAATATTTATCAAAATATTTATCAAAATATTAAGACTTCTTTACTTAAACTATGGAAAAATTTTAGCACTTAATCCCCGAAATCCTATCTATGACTACCTTTGAGCAATGCTAAGATTTGCTAACACCGAGAAGTTAACTTCACTTACTTAAAAAAGCTTATTTGTTGATAGCCAAAAGTTTTGCGACAATCCAAGTTAATCATCAAAATAATAATCAAAAACTCATAGTTACTTGAGTGATAAAGGGAGAAGACTGAATGAAATTAGCTTACTGGATGTATGCTGGACCTGCTCACATTGGTACTTTACGGGTTGCTAGTTCCTTTAAAAATGTTCACGCTATTATGCACGCTCCTTTAGGAGATGACTATTTTAACGTCATGCGTTCGATGTTATCCAGAGAACGTGATTTTACACCAGTTACAGCTAGTATTGTAGATCGTCATGTTTTAGCGCGTGGTTCTCAAGAAAAAGTAGTAGAAAATATCACCCGCAAGGATGCAGAAGAACACCCAGATTTAATTGTTTTAACTCCTACTTGCACATCGAGTATTTTACAAGAAGATTTACAAAACTTTGTAGATCGGGCGCAAATGGATGCAAAAGGTGATGTGTTGTTAGCAGATGTCAATCATTATCGTGTGAATGAACTGCAAGCAGCAGATAGAACTTTACATCAAATTGTCAAATATTACATTGAAAAAGCGCGGAAAAAAGACGAATTACCAACTTCAAAAACTGAAAATCCTTCAGTAAATATTATTGGTATTTCCACCTTGGGTTTTCATAATAATCATGATTGCACAGAACTGAAAAAATTAATGGCTGATTTAGGAATTGAAGTTAATGCTGTGATTCCTGAAGGTGCTTCTGTTCATGAGTTAAAGAATTTACCAAAAGCGTGGTTTAATTTAGTTCCTTATCGGGAATTGGGGTTATTAACTGCTAATTATTTACAAGCAGAATTTGGTACACCTTTTGTAGATATTACCCCGATGGGAGTGGTGGAAACTGCTAGATGTATCCGCAAAATTCAACAAGTAATTAATCAACATATTTCGACTTCGCTCAATACAAAAGGTGCAAATGTTGACTATGAGGAATTTATCAACGAACAAACTTTATATGTTTCCCAAGCTGCTTGGTTTTCCCGTTCTATTGACTGTCAGAATTTAACAGGTAAAAAAGCGGTGGTTTTTGGTGATAGTACCCATGCTGCGGCTATTACTAAAATCTTATCCAGAGAAATGGGAATTCATGTAGTTTGGGCGGGTACTTATTGTAAATATGATGCTGACTGGTTTAGAGAACAGGTAAGCGAATATTGCGATGAGGTTTTAATTACCGAAGATCATGGAGAAATTGGTGATGCGATCGCTCGTGTTGAACCATCTGCCATTTTCGGAACACAAATGGAACGCCATGTAGGTAAACGTTTAGATATTCCCTGCGGAGTCATTGCAGCACCTATTCATGTGCAAAATTTCCCCATAGGTTACAAACCATTTATGGGTTATGAAGGTACAAATCAAATCACCGATTTAATCTACAATTCCTTCACTTTGGGAATGGAAGATCATCTGTTAGAAATCTTTGGTGGACACGATACAAAAGAGGTAATTACTAAAGGAATTTCTGCGGAATCTGATTTGCATTGGACAAAAGATGGGTTAGCAGAATTGAATAAAATTCCTGGTTTTGTGCGGGGGAAAGTAAAGCGAAATACGGAAAAGTTTGCCCGTGAACGGGGAGTTAAGGATATTTCTGCTGAAGTTTTATATGCAGCTAAGGAGGCTGTAGGGGCTTAGGTTTTGGGAGTTAATTAATAATATTAAGGGGTAAGGATTTATTGATGATCTTTATCCCTTGATTTTGTCAGTCACAAGGATTGACAAATACTGATGTTTAAAAGTATAATAAGGTTATTATAAAAAACTATCTTAACTAACTATAATGAACCAACAATTTAATACACCACAAGACAGATTGGTAATTCAAGATGCTAAAATTACCAAATACTTACTTGTGTATCAACCGAAAAGTGACAAGTCAGGATATCTAGCTTTGGCTGGATATAACCTGGAGAACTGGGAACTGCTAAAGAACGATATAATAAAAGCTGTAATAGGTTCTGAAATCGCAGAAGTGACTCCCACTGATTATGGAACTCAGTTTGCTATAAAAAGTCAATGGCTAGGTCCAAATGGCCACTTGCTTAGGGTGATCACTATCTGGCAACAAGATGAAGGAACAGAATTTTTAAGATTTATAACTTTAAAACCTGATAGATCACGGGAGAATTAAACCATGAAAACAGCCACCCTATTTCAGTGGGTAGAACTAAAACAAGATGTTCCTAACAGCCTAGTCAAAGCTGGTAATAGGGGGGTTGTTTTGGATCATCTCAATCCTACGAAAACTCAACCAGAACCAGGATATATTTTAGAAGTATTTGAAAGTGGTGAAACTCTAGATGTAGTTTCTGTTCCTATTTCCTGGGTTACAATTCTTCCTGAAAGTTGGGGAAATGTTGAATATGATGCAAAACAAACAGCTTAAAGTAGAAAATATCAAACTCATCACTGATTTTATAGATGTTACCCTGATGGTAGGTAGATGCTGATAAACAGGGTAATAACCCAAGTTGCTAGTTACGGGGAAGAGCGATCGCTAAAGCTGTACTTTGTGAAGGCAGTGGGTGAATAAAGTAATAAAATCCCCTCCAGTCAGAAAAAAAGGAGGGGTGTATGTTAAATGAAATAATTGCCATCTATGCTATCACGGATGACTTATTGAAAGCGAAACCAAACAACTAAATTCCTCAAAGTCCCCCTTTTTAAGGGGGATTTAGGGGGATCTGCGGGTGTCAAATCCCACACGAAAAAGTTTTCAAACAACCTCTAACCGTGATTTTTACAACTACCTTCCCTATGATGGTGGTGTTCGTGATTATTTCCATGAGCGCAACCTTGTAAGTCTTGCTGCATTAAATTTTCACTCATTGCTTTAAAAGACTCATCCACGGGTTTTAAACCTATCCATGCGTCAATTTTTTCGACATCAAAACCTACTTCTCTTTGCTCCCCTACTTCTAATAAAGGACGACGGATCAATAGGGGATCTCTCAACATCATCATTAAAGCGGTTTCTGCGTCAATTTTTTCCGGGTTTACCTCTCCTGATTTGATGCTAGGTGCAGCTTTGTTGAACCATTCAATTACGGGGCGATCGCCAAAAAATGATTTTAATCTTTCTTTTGTCCAAGGTTCTGTTAATAAGCTATATGCTATCACTTGATGACCTGCTGCTGTGAGTAATACTTTCTGTCTGGTGTTGTTTTTACAACCTGGTTTTTCATAGAAAATTACTCTGGCCATTGTTGTTTCTCCTATAGGTTTCAAGTTTGATTTTTGGATGGGAAATCATTAAACGCAGATGAACACAGATAAACGCAGATGAAAAAATAAATCATTCATTTAGGATTCTATATTTATCAAAATAATGTGTTATTTCTCTTTTTGCCACTACCATTTAAAAAAATTAGAATTTTTTAGCAATGTGATTAGTTACATAAAATTCAAATCTTTCTTTAGGATCGGTTTCACCATAAATATTAAATGTAACCGTAGGTTCATTACCCACAGCTTGAACTTGATGTATTGTCTCAGGTGTAAAACTAATTAAATCACCAGGTTGTAAATTTAGTTCTCCCACTTTTTCAATTTTATCAGGAAATTCATCTGTGGGATTACGTCGCCAAAATGTGTTTTTCTCCTGACCTTTTAATATTGCGACTATTCCCCAAGTTCCATGATTATGAATATTAGAAGTTGTTCCTGGTGCAAATGTGACTGTTTGCACTGTTAAGGGAAAACCCAATTCATCGTATAATAATAAAACTGATGTTCCGGTTTTCGGATCTGGTTCTAAAACTTGACTTTGTACCCAATAGGAATTAATAATTAATCGCCTCACTAACATTCTCAGTTGAGGAAGAAAAGTTGATTCATCCTCAACTTGATTGAGAACATCTTCTACTTCCGTAAGAAAGCGATAAAGGCGATAATTATCACGTAATAAATCCCAGTCTCTCGCGGATTTACAAATTTGATGTTTTCCATCTCCAGAGATAAACCAATCCTGACCTTGCATAATTTATATCGTATCAATCTAGAGTGTAAACTGTGAATATTTAGGTAAAAAAACCATAGGAGGATTAGCTTGAGGATTTCTAATTTCAGGAATTGGAGGCTTTTCCGGTTGTCCTGGTAAAATAATGGTATTAGGTGTAGATAATGACAAAAATTGATAAGATATTGGGTTGAGAGAAAACCAATTGTTCATGATTAGTAATTTTGTGATCTGTAATTACGAATTAAGAATTATTCGTCTTCTTCTGGGGGACGGGTTAAAATATCGAAAAGAATACTAGCACCAAAATCATTTTTATTATCAATACCTTGAATTTTGGTACTGATTTCTTTAGCTTGTTCTAACTTTCCTAGTTTAGCTACAACTAAACCAGAAGCAGCATAAGCATTTAAGAATAATCTGATATTGGGTTCTTCTTTTCTTTGCTGTAGGATTGGTTGCAGTTCTTCCCAATTATGAGGTAAATTCTCTATTTCTTTGATTTTAGCAATTATTTTTTCGGCTGTTGTCAGTGCTAAACTATAATTATTTTTGTAATAAAAATATCTGTAAGCTGCAACTAAAACATCTGTATTTTCTCCGGTTTTAGCTAAAGCTTGCTGCATATATTTGGCTGATTCTTCTGTATTTTCCCATGTTTTGGCGGCTAATATTAATAGTTCTTTGACTTCATCAGATACATCAAACCAGGAGAATTTGTTTTTGGTTTGCATAAGAACTCAAAAATATAAATTGATTGTCAGAATCAGGATTTTCAGGATGTGAGGATTTTCAGGATTAAATTTACCAATTACCAATTACCAATTACCAATTACCAATTACCAATTACCAATTCCCACTCTAATTTATTTTATAGCATGGACTAGAAGTAATTATGTAAAATTTTATATTATCTAAATATCACAAGTGTTGAATCCTGGAATAAAACTTTACAATCTTGGCGTTTTACCCAGGTAAAACCTATTGTCTATTGAGAATAGAGTCATTAATTGCTCAAATTTGGTATCACTGATACCAATGCACAAATTGGACAATATCCTCAAAATCTTAACATTCAACAC
>NZ_JAQMTI010000118.1:0-9814 GCF_028329225.1 Sphaerospermopsis kisseleviana CS-549
CTCCTGACTCCTGACTCCTGACTCCTGACTCCTGACTCCTGACTCCTGACTCCTGACTCCTGTGATAAAAAAAAGACAGGCATCTTGCCTGTCCCACAAATCATTGTTTAGTAAAGAATTTAGAAATTCATCTCAGCAGCTTGGACTTTTTCCACCTGCTTCTTCTTCAGCACTAACATAACTTGTGCCAACATCACTAAACAGATAAAGGCGATCAAACCTGTGACTCTGTTGGGGTTTTGTAAGACGATTTCTGTATCTTTCTGACCAAAACCACCGACGTTGGGGTTATTGGTTAAAGCGTCACCAGATGCAACTGTTTGTCCTTCAGAAACAATCAGTTGTGGACCTGCGGGAACGGTATCGTTAACAACTTCACCGCTGTCGGTTTTGATGCTAACTACATACTTAACGTTACCGTCTTCATCTTCTGTTTTGGCAATCTTGCTGATTGTACCAGCAGCGGAAGCGTTGTAAACGTTGTTATTGCTCTTTTCACCTGTGGGGTAAACTTGTCCACGTCCTCTGTTACCGCCTACATGAACGGCATATTTGCCAAAGTAGATATTTTTGTCGGTAGCAGGGTTAGGTGAAAGCACAGGGAAGACGATTTCTTGATGTTCTTCTCCTGGTAAGGGTCCAACAATGACGACGTTTTCCTGGTCTTCTCTGTAGGTTTGGAAGTAAACATCGCCTACTTCTTCCTTCATTTCTTCAGGAATGCGGTCTTCTGGTGCAATTTTGAAGCCTTCGGGTAACATCAATACAGCACCGACGTTTAAACCGACTTTAGAACCATCAGCACCTACTTGCTGTACGTTGGTATCGTAGGGGATTTTGACGATCGCTTTAAATACGGTGTCAGGTAATACTGATTGGGGTACTTCTATTTCTGTGTTTTTTGCTGCTAGGTGACAGTTAGCGCAAACAATCCGTCCTGTGGCTTCGCGGGGTGTTTCAGGAGCGGTTTCCTGCGCCCAGAAGGGATAAGCAGCAGCTGTTTGGGGGTGAGCAATATCGCTGGTGAAGAAAAATGTCACAGTAGCGATCGCTATTAGTAATGTATTGAACATTACTTTAGCAGCGCGGGTTAACCTCGCTGGTGTACGGGGGTTTCTCATCTCTATAAAGTCAGTTGTCAGTGGTCAGTTGTCAGTGGTGATTGTTCAGCATTAAAGCTGAACCATTGCATTGTTTAAGCCCACCAAGGTTCTTCACCAGTGCGGAAGTCGGTTTCTGTCCAAGGGGTCAAAACGATTTTGTCATCGTTGACATTCGCATGAGCTAAAGCTAAAGACCTGGGTGCAGGTCCGCGGACCACTTTACCAGTAGCATCGTACTGGGAACCGTGACAAGGGCATTTAAACTTGTTCTCTGCTACGTTCCAAGGAACAACACAACCTAAGTGGGTGCAAATAGCGTTAATGCCATAGTCTGTGATCGCTTCTTTGCTTTCTACCACAATATAGGTAGGATCTCCCTTGAGTCCTTGGACAAGGGTGCGATCGCCTACGTTATGACTGCTGAGAAACTTACTAACACTAACATCGTTACCCAGTTCATCTTTTGCTACTGTACCACCACCAGCACCACCGCTGGCGGGGGGGATAAAGTAGTTAACAACAGGATACAATACACCAGCCGCTACTCCGGTGACAGTCCCAAAAGTCAGCAGGTTCATGAACTGACGACGACCCATATCGGGTACGTCCATTGATTCAGAAAATTGAGCCATAGTCTACGCGCTCTTTGTGTAATTTGTTCAGCAATTTTGACAAGAGTGGTAGCAACTAGCCTCACACTTTGCCTGAGTCGAAATGCTAACGCCCCCAGTGATGCCATACTTCTTGGTAAGAAGACCTATCTAGCATTACCTTCTGTTAGCATTACATTTCTTTATATCCTTATCATAGTTTCAAAAAGCATAGACAAATATCTCATGCTTTCTGTTTGCTGGGAATCACCCCAACAGGACTTACTACCACACCCTCTATCCCTAGTCTAAAAGCTGTTGGGACTACTTTAAAGAAAATATTTTGCGGGTTCTCTGTTTTCAGTTCTGATTGGATTAGCTACTCTTGAGAATGTTTTACTTTGTCTGATTTATAGGATTTCCTGTCACACAGGAGCTATGGTCAGATCAATTCTGACTCTCCCCAGTCTCAGAGCCGGACTTTCACCACTTCTCAAGGATCTACGCTTCTTGAACTCAAGACTAAATATATCACATTCACATCTTGCATCACAGATGCAGACAAAACATGATAATATTTCTGTACTATAAATATTAATATTTTGAGTAAGTAAGTCGGCTCTAAATGTAAAATCTAAATGAGAGCAGCCATGATCTCGTTAAGTCTGTGTTGAATTTGTTTTAGATGTGTAACAATCAGATGCTACACAGCTAAACTTGATAATTCTAATATAGTTAAGTCTTGTGCTGCGGGCATATTACTCGCTAGACTTATCCAAATTAAATGCAAAACAGTTTATCTGACTATGTAATTCACTTGCATGGCATTTAACTAAAATAGGGCTTGCTGAATAAACCCAAAATACTGGTAAATCAAAGGTTTGAGGCTGACCAGGAGGAAAGAAAGTGCAAGATTTTTGAAGGGTATACCTTAAAAACTGTGCATTTTGGGTCTGATAAATTAGAAAATCTGGGGATAACAGATAGCTAAAACTATTCCCTATTCCCTATTCCCTGCCTCAACGAAGCGACTTTTTCAGCAAACCCTAAAATAAACAATACAACAATAAATCTTAAAGCATTATGACTGGCAAGGAATTACGTCAACTGTTAATTGATAAATGGGGATATTCCTACGATGTCCAGTTCCGCAGGACGCAAGGAAAGATATTTCTGCAAATTATGTGGAAATATCTTGAACAAGCTTCATTCCCTTTAAGCGAACCAGAATATCAAGAACATCTGGATAGCATCGCTAATTATCTCAACGCTTTGGGTGGAACGAGTCAAGTACAAACTTTTGTTGAACAAACTAAAGAGCGTCCCCGATTGGGTAAAGCTGTAAGTATTCCTCTTGACTTGGGCGATCGCGCATCTGAATGGATAGTGTAGGTTGTGACTGGTGACTGGGGACAGATAATATTTTTATATGAAAATATAGCATTTACCAATCTAGTGAGGTACAGAGTTTTTTATCTTAGGGAATTGGGAATTGGGAATTGGGAATTGGGAATTGGGAATTGGGAATTGGGAATTGGGAACAGTAAATAAATTAGGGTGTACCTCATGAGACTGGGAAACGCCATATCATGTCAAAAAAGCCAAGATGGGAAAATAAGAATTAAAATTGATCAATCCATTTGCAGAAAGGAAAAAAGTTTGGGTACATTGGGGAAATCATCATCATTTAAGAATTACCCGAATTTTTAAATGTTTGTGTTTATTATAGTCATCCGGTTTGATTTCTGAATTTATCTGTGTAGGCAGGCAAGAGGCAATAGTTCGACTTCGCTCACCAACCAGGCAAAAGGCTTTTAGAGAATTTTGGTGTACGGAGTTTTTTTCAATAATCAAATAGGAGTCCTATAGGTTTAAAAGAATATGCTCAGGCATTTTTTAAATGCTTAGAGGAAATATATCATCTAGAAAAAGGTGAAATTACTAAACTTACATTTTCTCATTGGCAAGATGCAATAAATAGTTAAGAATAAGTAGATTGTAATTCATGCAATTTTTTCGACTAATCTACATATCTAATGTTTTTGAAGTACAATTAAGTAAACACAATTCTAACAAGAGATTTTCAAGTGGAAACATCTAAACATCTGCCTCTTGTTTTTTTAGATACAAATGTTATCGCTGCTTACTTACGTGGTGAGTCACCTAGTTCTGAACTATTCTCTCCAGCAGTGTTGACACAAGTGCGGTTAGCAATTAATCCAGTAGTATTACAGGAGCTTTTTTTCTTGGTAGAGTCCAGTAAAAACCCAGAAATTCTGGATGAACTTCAAGAAGAAGTTAATGTGATACCTGTAAATTTACAGAAAGCTGAGGAATATCTCAAGTATGCAGCAGACCTTCGTAACCGTATAGCTCATTCTAATGATGTTTTAATTCTTAGTAGTGCTGCTGAATGTGACTATTTAGTTACTTATGATAAAGCATTAAGTAAAGCATTAGGTTCTTTATCAACGAGTAAGCCTCAAATAGTTACACCTGAACAATTATTATCTGAATTGGGAACTAAGGTGTGAAGGTTTATATTGATACGGGTGTTTTTATTGACTATCTCAGTCCACAAGCGATCGCTGGATCAACTCTCAGAACTACACAACGTCGTGGCCGTGATCCAAAAAAATTATTTGAAGATGCAGAGGATGTTTTAAAGTTAGTTTCTGCAAAACATACAGGTGCTACATCCAGTCTTACCTATTATGAAGTAGAAGAAGCATTATTTAAACAACTGATATCAGTTGCTAAGGGTATGAGTAATGCTAGTACATTAAGAGTTCTTGCAGCCCGTTCTATTGTACCCCAAACAGTAACTGCGGTCAGGTTTTTTGGAATTAGTGTACTAGACTTAACGGCTGGAATTGTGGAAGCACAGTTAAACAATATGGAACTTTATATTAGGGGAATACGTGCAGCTGATGCACTTCATGTTGCCAGCGCAATTCAATTTGATGCAGAAGTTGTCATTTCTGTAGATGAGGATGTGTTGAAATTAGATGGTGTGATACTTAACAGCAGTGGCATTCCAATCAAATTCTGTGATACTGATTTGGCATTAAACGTATTATAAAATACACAATATTTGGAATACAACTAAAGAAGCAAGCGATCGCCCCACATTTCCCCCATATTTTCTAAATTCAATGATAATGATAAAAATTTTCAATAAGCTTTAGTATTTTTTCATAATTACAGCATGACGATTTCTCTGATAAAAGCCGAATTTTTCAGGCTTTTTAACTGGAAAGTGATCAAAAAGCAGTCAGCTTGACTAATTGATCAGGTTACGAGAAACTATAGGTTGATGGATGTAACTGCTAACCCAAATAATAACTTTCGTTAAGATTTTGAGATATATATTTTTAAAGATGGAACATTATGAACAAATGGCAACTTTTGTTTCTGTGTTCTTTCAGCAATAGAAAACTAACTCCGCTAAAGCAGTTAAGTCCAAGGGTACTATTGAGATTGGCATTCAGAGAATGGAAACACTAGAATTTATAATTTATCCAGACGGTCGAGTACAAGAGAAAGTCACTGGTATAGTGGGATCTTCTTGTGCGGAGGTAACAGCAGCCATAGAAGCCCAACTGGGAAAAGTGGTAAATCAGCAGCCCACCTCAGAATTTTTCGCCAACAAAGCTACACAGGAATCAAGTGTAGCCAATACCCAAACTGCTTTTAGCGAATGGTAAGTTTTCCAACTCGTCTACTTTCATTGATTACAAACCGCCATGTCACACTTTAGCCAAATTAAAACTCAAATCCGCAACCTCGAATCCTTACAAGATGCACTTTCCGACTTAGGAGTAGACTGGAAACCAGGCCCTCGTGAAGTGCGTGGTTATCGTGGTCAAACCCATCCAGCCGAAGTTACCATTGAACAGGAAAATGGTTATGACATCGGTTTTAGATGGAATGGTCAGGAATACGAATTGGTAGCTGACTTACAATATTGGCAGCAAAATTTATCTGTAGATGGATTTTTGCGCCAAGTCACCCAACGTTATGCTTACCAAACAGTGATGAAAGAAACTGCCAAAGTTGGTTTCCAAGTTGCTGAAGAACAGAAAAATGCAGATGGTTCTATTCGTTTAGTGGTACAACGCTGGAGTGCGTAATGTCTCAATTGCAACCGTTCCCAGAAGATTTAGATAATAATCTAGACAATAATCCTTCCGGTTTAGAGCCAGAATTAGGCGGTTTTTTGCGAGATGAACCAGAACGTTCTGGTTTAGAGCCGGAACTGGGCGGTTTGCTGCGACAGAAAGGAGTTTATGTCGATGAAATTACCTGTATAGGTTGTAAACACTGCGCCCATGTTGCTAGGAATACATTTTATATTGAACCTGATTATGGGCGATCGCGTGTAATTCGCCAAGATGGCGACTCAGAAGAGGTAATACAAGAAGCTATAGATACCTGTCCTGTAGACTGTATTCACTGGGTTGATTATACAGAACTGAGAAACCTGGAGGAAGACCGCAGATATCAGGTTATTCCTGTAGTGGGTTATCCGGTGGATCATGCGGTAGCTACCACAGAAAAACGTCGTAAAAAGCAGAGATTAGCAAAAAATCAATAATATAGCAGGAGTCAGGAGTCAGGATTTCAGAATTCTGATTACTTATATCAATTCAATATATTGAATTGCTACTGCCTAGAGCGATCGCTGCATTTTGTCCACCAAAACCAAAACTCAAGCAGAGCAGTTTTTGTATTTCTGTATTTCTTACTGTTGTCACAAAATTTAAATCAAATTCTGGTTGTTGCAATCCCACAGCAGGAGGTAATATTTTATGCTTTAAACTCAAAAGCGAAAATGCTACACCTAAAGCCCCCGATGCTCCTAGTGTATGACCTGTAGAGCCTTTTGTAGAACTAATAGCTACTTTTGGCGGAAATAAAGACTGTATAATTTTGCTCTCTATTCGGTCGTTGAGAATCGTAGCTGTACCATGAGCATGAATGTAGTCTATATCTGCGGGTGTTAAATTACTGCGTTCTAAACATTGCTTGATAGCAGCGATCGCACTCTTTCCTTCTGATTCCGGCTGAATGCCATGAAACGCATCTGCTGTCAAGCCAAAACCCAGAATTTCCCCATAAATATTTTCTGGGTTGATTTGGCGTTGTTTTGCCGACTCCGCAGATTCCAGCACAAACACAGCACCACCTTCACCTAATACCAAACCTTCCCGGTGTAAATCAAAAGGATAAGCGCCTGTTTTTGCTAAAGCCCCCATTTGCTGAAATCCACAGATGGTAAGGGGTGTAATAGGTGCTTCCACTGCACCAGCGATCGCCCGTTGACATTGACCGCTTTGAATTAACATAGCAGCTTGGGAAATTGCCCAAATTCCCGTAGCGCAGGCCGCCATTGGTGCTAAAACTGGACCACAAGACCCGATTTGTCTGGCTACAGCGATCGCATTCATCAGTGGTAAAGTATCCAACCAATTTTCCAGATTTAATAATTCTGCGTTGGTATCTTGACTATACATTTGCTGTGCAAACTTCTCCCAAGACGCTTGATAGCTACGACTAGAACCAATTACCACAGCACAATCAGGCAAAGACGCTACTAATTCAGCATTTTGTAAAGCAGAATAAACAACCATCTGAGTGAGGGTACTCAAATCAGAAGGTTGTTGATTAATTAAACCTAGAGGAATTTTCCCCAGTTTTGGAAATGGTTGATGTAATTTAATTCCCGTTTTTAAGCATAGTAAATTTTGCCAGCTATCTTTCAAGCTGTTACCCAAAGCAGAAACTAAACCAATACCAGTAACAACAACCCTAACCAATTTTAGATTTTAGATTTTAGATTTTAGATTTTAGATTTTAGATTTTAGATTTTAAATTAGGAGTCAGGAGTCAGGAGTCAGGAGTCAGGAGTTCAAGGAGTCAGAAGTTATTAATTTTGACTTTTGACTTGATTTATTCCCTATTCCCTCTATTCAATAATGGACAATTAACAATTAACAATTGACAATTACCTCTCCCTTAAAATCAGAGGATTTCAAAAGCCGAATTTTGGCTTTTTCCCCCTTTAAAGGGGAGGTTTTAAACCTGGAATAAAACAATTATCAATTGTCAATTGTCAATTGTCAATTATCAATTGATAACTACTGAGGAACTTTCAAGTTTTCAGCACCTTTAACTACTTTAGCAGAATCAATTTTATCGCCTTCCTGAATTTTATTAACTACATCAAAACCATCGGTTACATAACCAAAAACCGCGTAGTTACCATCTAAAAAGCCCAGATCCGCTAGAGCAAAATAAAACTGAGAAGAAGCAGAATCAGGCATTTGGGATCTTGCCATTGCTACAGCACCAAGTTTGTGAATCAAAACAGGCTTTTGAGTTATTGTTTGACCGTAAACTGGTTGCTCTGCACCTTCAGGCTTAATTTCTAAGGGTATACGGCGTTCAGTTTTCAGTTTTGGATCTATATAACCACCAGTTCCCCACAGTTGCGGGGAAGTATTGGAATCTTTACTTTGAGGATCACCACCTTGAACCACAAATGGCTGAGGTTCACGCACAACCCGATGGAATACCAAACCGTCGTAAACGCCTTTTTCGACTAAATCAACAAAGTTTCCCGCAGTAATGGGAGCATTATCACCATCGACTTCAATGGTAATTGGTGATCCTTTAACTGTCATCACTACAGTAGCCTTACCTTCGAGACGTGGTAAATTATTTATTCCGGGAACACTCTGATTATTTTTGTTTGATGGTGTTTTTGCCTCGTCAGTTGACTTGGAGGTAGCTGTGGAATTGGGAGATGTACTAGAAGCGACTTGATCAGCCGAACATCCAGTCAACATCAAACCACCAATCATCAACAGAAGGACTAAAAATTGTGAAAATTTTAACCGCATTGAAAGTTACTTACTCAACCAAAGTATATTAGCAATTTTGGATTTTAGAATGGTGATTGGGGATGATTGGTGACTGGGTAATCAATTTGATGTTTCCCAATCAACTATCGACCATCAACTATCACCAATCCAAAATCCAAAATCCAAAATCCAAAATCTAGAGTCCTTCTAAGGGTACACCCAAAAAGCGAGCTAACTGAGCGCCTTGAGTTTCTAACTCAGCCAAAGATAAAGGTTGACCTACCCGTGTCAGGGGAATATCCCTTCTTCCCTTGACTTTCAGATAAAGTGCGCGTTGAGGATTTAGACCTTCTTTAATAGATATACGTACAGATTGTATATCTTGGATGCGGCTTTCAATCTCAATTTGGCGGTTTTTCCCAGGAAACCCCCAACGAAAGATTTTGAACTTGCCAGTTTCCTGGTTAAATTCGTTGTAACCGCCGCCTACATCCCATAAAATAACTAGCCACAGGTACAAGGCCAACAGTACACCAGCTATGCCATATAATCCCATCACCAATCCTTGAGGGACAAATACCAGTTGAGTGGGATCGGTGACAATGAGTAAATTGACTTTGAGATAGCTGGAAATGCCAGCCAATAAAAAGCCGGATGCTCCTAAACTAACAATAGTTGCCCACCAGTAGTTACTTAACCGACGAGAACCGAGAACATTTTGATGCAGGAGGCGATCGCTTTTATTAATCCTTGTTGATGCCGTCATTTTAGCTACCTTAGACCGTTATATATTCTCTGTGAACTGGGGACTGGCTAACCTGGGTAATGAGACAGGTATGGATCTAGATTTTAACTTCATTCACCCAAACCTTAAAGATATATTTTCTCCAGCATCAGCTTAAATCTTTTTATAGAAATTAACGCTATCAGCTTGTAGTAGCAGGACTTTCACTGTGTGGTTTGATATTGACACTCTGCGGTCTGAAGACACGCAGATTCTCTAAGACTAAGACCTGCTTAAAAGGAATAGTCAATTATTCCCCTACACGCTCAAAACAACTACTTACGGATAAGTGTTGCAATTGCGCTTACTTTTATATTTTTTTTGGCTTTATGAGTCCATCGAATTTTGGCGGTATACACTCTGTATCTTGCCTTTGCTTGTTTACCCAGGCTACGGTCAAAGCCGAGACGAGATAAATCAGGGGTTTCTCCTGATCAAAATACTTCTTCGTGCAGATGGTTATTCTTACTC
>NZ_JAQMTI010000119.1:0-15656 GCF_028329225.1 Sphaerospermopsis kisseleviana CS-549
GTTGTCAAGGTACAGATTGCCGTTAGGCAGTTAGGTTTTTATACAGGTTGATTACCGTTCCTGTGAGAATGATTATAGCACAGGTGACTGAGGCGTAAACGCCTCCTTATGCTTTCATCCCTTGCCTCAAGGACGGTTAAGAGTCAAACTCAACTTATGCTACAATTATTTAATTCAAAATCAAATTACTGAAAAAATTAAACATGAATTTTTTTGATAAGTTAAATACGACCATTGTCCAAAATCAAAGTTTACTATTTGTGGGACTTGATCCAAATCCTGAGATGATTCCAGCCCGTTATCAATCATCTGATTTGATTACAGGTTTAGAAAGTTGGTTGCAATTTATGATTGCGGAAACGGCTGATTTTGTCTGTGCTTATAAACCAACTTTGGGTTTTTATCAGGTTTTGGGTGTGCCGGGTTTAGAGTTGTTAATGAGAATTTTAAAATCTATTCCTAGTCACATTCCTATTATTTTAGATGCTAAACATAGTGATTTAAATACTAGCAGTGTTTTCGCCCATTCAATATTTACAGAATGGCAGGTAGACGCGGTTACTCTTAGTCCCTATACTGGTCAGGATCATGTTGCACCTTTTTTAGTTTATCCTGATAAATCTGTATTTATTTTATGTTGTACTTCTAATCCTGGTGCTGCCACTGTACAACAATATCCTCATAATTCACCGCTTTATTTACAGGTTGTTCAAGAATCAAAAACTTGGGGAACTCCTGAACAATTATGTTTAGAAGTGGGAACTACAAATGCAGAAGTTTTAAAATCTATTCGTTCTCTTGCTCCCGAAAGAATTATTATGGCACGGAGTATTTGGGCTGGGGAAGGTAATATTAAACAAATTTTGGCAGCAGGTTTAAATGCTAACGGTGATGGTTTGTTAATACCTGTTTCTCAAGATATGTTAGGAAGTGCAAATCTATCTGAAGAAATTCAATTTTTACGCAGAGAGATTAATGAATTTAGAGGTGAATTTATCCATGATGCTTCTAGTTGTGAAGTTTGGTTTTCTGATGTTGATGTGCAAGATAAACATCCTCATCAAGATTTGATTTTACAACTTTTTGATATTGGTTGTATTATGTTTGGGGAATTTGTCCAAGCTTCAGGGGCGACTTTTCCTTATTACATTGATTTACGGAAAATAATTTCTAATCCCCAAGTTTTTAATCAGGTGCTTAGTGCTTATGAGGAGATTTTAAAAAATCTAACTTTTGATAGGTTGGCTGGTATTCCTTATGGTTCTTTACCTACTGCAACTGGTTTATCTTTAAGGTTGGATTGTCCGATGATTTTTCCCCGTAAAGAAGTTAAAGCACATGGTACGCGCAGAGTCATTGAAGGTAACTTCCATCCTGGCGAAACGGTTGCAGTGGTTGATGATATTCTGATCAGTGGCAAAAGTGTGATGGAAGGAGCAGAAAAGATTCAATCTGTGGGATTAAAGGTTAATGATATTGTGGTATTTATTGACCATGAAAAGGGTGTTAAAGATAGATTAAAAGCAAATGGTTATTGTGGTCATTCGGTTTTAACTATTTCGGAAATTGTGACTACTCTACACGAAGTAGGCAGAATAAATGATGAACAATTGTTAGCTTTTAGGGAAAGTTAGTTGGTAAGGAGTCAGGAGTCAGGAGTCAGGAGTCAGGAGTCAGGAGTGATCATATTCCATAAAAGTTGGGGATCTTATTCTCTACTCCCTAGCTATATCCTTATATCTGTGAAAAGAAGAACTTATAGATTATTTTTGGAGATTTTTGGAAAAATCGTAGTGTTTGTTACATACAGTCACAAAAACGATGGTTAACATTAAAAAAATATTGTACTGGAAGAAAACATTTTGAGAACAACCTTTTTGTTCTGTGTTTGTCTTCTCATCTCGCGGAAAACCGCATATAGGAGTCTATCTTCTTCAGAAATTTACCTGAGTTTAATAATATCAAATTCCTCTAGTCTAACCTTTTAGACTCATAATTTCTCTCACAAAAATGAGGCAGGTATTAACACAATCCTGTCTTAATGCAACATAAGCTAAACGCAAAGGAGTTTACCATGCAACGACAAATGTGCTGGTTATCTAAGTCTGGTGATGATGGTGAAAAAATCTTACATTTGCAGACTTCTCCTGGTCAACCTTGGCGGCCTTATACGGCGTTTCCTCAATTTTCTGTTCCTGATTATCAAATACCCGGTGGTTCTAAGGGTTGGGCAACTTATCAAAAATTGCTGAAAGCGGGCTGGACATTAGTTCCTAGCGCACGGGCAAATGAGTTTAGCGATAATTTTGCAGAATCAATGGTGCAATATTAATAACTACTAGCTGAACCTTCACCACGGGGATCTGCGGCTCCCTCTAATGTATCATTTTCTGTAACTGCGATCGCATTTGCATTACCCCAAGGTGCAGTTTCTTTGATTTTGTGTCCCCGACGACGTAAGTCTTGCAAGGTTAACGCATCTAAACCCCAAGACTGGACAAGTAACACATCGGGTAGCCACTGGTGATGTATGCGTGGTACGGAAACGGCTGCACCCACATCCATTTTGTATTCCAAAACGTTGAGTATTATTTGCAATACTTGGGTGATGATGGTGCTACCACCGGGAGAACCGACGGCTAAACGCAAGCGGTTGTTTTCGGTGACGATGGTGGGTGTCATACTGGATAGGGGTGTTTTCCGGGGGGCGATGCTGTTAGCTTCGTTACCAACTAACCCAAAGGCGTTTGGTACTCCTGGTGCGGCTGCAAAGTCATCCATTTCATTATTTAACACTATTCCTGTTCCTGGTGTGACTATTCCCGCACCAAAACCTAAGTTAATGGTGAAGGTTAAACTAACGGCGTTTCTGTCTGCGTCAACTACGTTTAAATGACTGGTTTCTGTTTTTTCAGGAATTGTTGTTGTTTTCAATCCTGGTTTTATTTCTGTTGATGGTATCGCCTTTTTCATGTTAATTTGTTGGCGACGTTTTTGGGCGTAATTTTTGCTAATAAGTTCAGAAACGGGGACTTGAACAAAATCAGGATCACCTAAATATTTAGCGCGATCGCTATAAGCAATTTTCATACTTTCTACCATTAAATGGATCGCGTCTGGGTGATTCCATCCTAATGATTTTAAGTCTGTGTCACCAATAATATTTAACATTTGTAATAAATGTACACCACCTGATGATGGAGGTGGCATAGAACAAACTCTTGCTGTTCGGAAGTTGCCACAAACAGGATCGCGCCAAATTGGTTGATATTGTTTTAAATCTTCCAGAGTAATTAAACCGCCATTTTTTGCCATATCATCAGCGATAAGTTTGGCAATTTTTCCAGTGTAAAAACTTTGAGGATTTTCAGAAATTTCTGTTAAAGTTTTTGCTAAATCACTTTGAATTAATCTTTCCCCTGGTTGATAATATTCACCGTTGCGAGTGAAGATTTTACTGGCTGCTGGGTTGTTGAGAATTTTAGGTTTACGGTCTTGAAAACGGGAGAGAGAAAGCCAAGAAACTCTATTACTGATAATAAAACCATTTTTAGCCAGTGCAATTGATGGTTTAACAACTTCTTGCCAAGGTAACTTGCCATAACGACGATGTACTTCATACATACCCGCTACAGTTCCGGGAGTTGCTACTGCTAAATAACCGTTGGTACTTGCACCGGGAATTACTTTACCATCAGCATCTAAATACATATTTTTTGTTGCTTTGATGGGTGCGCGTTCCCGAAAATCTAAAGCTTTAATTTCTCCGGTTTTTTGAGAATGAAATAGTAGGAAACCACCGCCACCAATACCTGCGGAAAATGGTTCAACTACGGAAATTGCAAATGTGGTTGCTACTGCTGCATCTACGGCATTTCCGCCTTTTTTTAATATTGAAAGTCCGGCTTCACTTGCTAAAGGGTTGGCGGATGTAACCATTCCGTTTTTGCTTTTTACAGGTACGTTGATGGTAGCTGATACTGCTTGGGTGGTGAGGATAGCAGTCAGGGAGATGAAAGAGATGATGAGGTTTTGGGTTTTGGTTATGGTGGGCATTTTTACGGTAGGGGATATTAATTAGACCACAGGTTAAAATAATTAATTTTAGTAGCTAGATAAAATATTTGACATTTTTCGAGCTAAATGGTTAAACTATTAGTATATTGTTAGGACATTTGCCGTACATATAATTTATCACACTATGTTATTTGTGTAGAGGCTATCATGACTCATACATCAGCTAAAAGCAGCCGAGAAAAATCCTTGCGATCTAAATCAGAAAGATTAGAAGCCCGTATCAGTCCAGAAAATAAGGAATTGTTCCAACGTGCGGCTGATATTCAGGGGAGGACACTCACAGATTTTGTAGTTAGCAGTCTTGTCAGTGCGGCAAACCAGATTATTCAAGAAAATGAAATCATGATATTAAGCAGAAAAGACCAAGAGGTTTTTGTAGAAGCACTGCTTAATCCACCTGAACCCAGCGAAAAGTTACGGGCTGCTGCTCAACGTTATAAAAAGAATATGGGTGTATAAGTGGAAAATTTAATAGATAGTTCTGATGCTTTCAAGCATTATTTAATAGAGCCGCTAGGAAAAAAACATAACCGGGCAGCCTTCTGTTGTGGTGTTGATAAACTAGATAATTATTTTCAAAAACACGCTGGGCAAGATGCACGTAAACGAATGGCAGCCCCATTTGTTTTAGTAGAAAAAAGTTCTGGAAATATAGCAGGTTTTTATACATTATCATCAACAAGTATTAAATTAGAAGAATTGCCTATAGAGATAACTAAAAAACTGCCAAAATATCCTCTACTTCCTGCTACTTTGTTAGGTAGATTAGCTGTAGATCAAAACCATCGCCAAAAAGGGTTGGGCGAAATGTTGTTAATTGATGCTCTATATCGTAGTCTGCAAAGTGAAATTGCCACACTTGCTGTTGTGGTTGAAGCTAAAGATAATCAAGCACGATCATTTTATGAGCATTATCAATTTTCTCGCTTTCCTGATTATTCTAACAGGCTCTTTTTGATGATGGATACAATAGAGAAAATGCTTGCATAGAGGGTTTTGGTGATGGTGGGCATTTTTATGATTGGTTAAGTAGTGACAACAACATAAATTTATAAAGATTTATTAAAAATTCAGCATTATTTTGAACAGAGATGTTTTAAGTATGATGTAATTATTACATTGAAAAAGGACAAAAATCAGTCAAATGCTAAAATAATATTGATTTATGGTTATTGGCAAGAGTTAGATTATGAACTCATTTGAACGTATAACTATTGAAGGATACCGTCGCTTATTTAATGTACAACTAGATATGCGAGATCGTCCTCTTACAGTCATGATTGGTGCTAATGGTGCAGGTAAAACTTCTTTATTAGAAATTTTTTCACTTTTAGCAGCATCAGCAAATGCTCAATTAGCAAATAAAATTTCAGAATTAGGTGGACTACCTGATATTGTTACTCGTGATAGAGCTAATAGTATAACCATTTCTTTGTCCATGAGTGTACCAGGGTATGCACCACTTAATTACCAACTGGAAGTTGCTCTAAAAGGTTTCACTTATGAAATTGCAATAGAAACACTAACTCAACAAAATAACCCTCATGCTGTAGAGCCATTCCAATATATTGAATCTCGTGGATTGGATGTAAAATATTTTAATACGGAAGACAGAGCATTATTACGCCCAAATTGGGATCATAATCCCTTAGAAACATCTCTTGCTCAAGTTCCTAAAATGTATCAAGCACCCGAAACTCTGCGTAAAGAATTAGCATCATGTACATTTTACGGTGCATTGAATGTTGCCCCTAAAAGTCCCGTGCGTTTACCTCAACAAATGCGTCCTGCAACCTTACCAGGTGCTAACGGTGAAGATTTAGTTTCCTGTCTTTATTATTTACGAGAAACTGAACCAGAACGATTTGAAATTATTGAAGATACCCTTGCTGCTGCTTTTCCAGATTTTGAAAGATTGAGTTTTCCTCCAGTAGCAGCAGGAACTATTACAATGACTTGGAAAGATAAAAATTTTTCTAAGCCTCTTTATATGCACCAACTGTCAGAGGGAACTTTGCGGTTTATTTGGTTAATCACATTGTTGTTAAGTCCTGGTTTAACTGCTGTCACTCTGATCGATGAACCAGAAGTTAGTTTACACCCAGAATTATTAAGATTACTTGCTGATGTGATGCGAGAAGCTTCACAAAAAACTCAGCTAATTGTTGCCACTCATTCCGATAGATTAATTAGATTTTTGAAACCTGAAGAAGTGTTAGTTTGTGATGCAGAAGATGGTTTAACTACTATGACTTGGGGTGATACTTTTAATTTAGAACATTGGTTAGAAGATTATAGTTTAGATGAACTTTGGGCGATGAATTTAATAGGTGGTCGTCCATGAAAATAGCGATTTTAGTTGAGGGTGCAACAGAAACAGCTTTTAAGCCAGTTTTATTATATTTTCTCAAATCACGTTTACAGCAAATGCCCAAACTCAAGTTTATTCCCCATGATGGACGCATTCCTAAAGGAGATAAACTAAGACGAATTGTTGAAAATTTATTGATAGGTAAAGATGCTTTTGATGCGGTAATTGCTTTAACTGATGTTCATACAGGAACTAATGATTTTAAAGATGGGGAAGATGCTAAAGCGAAAATGCGAGAATGGGTAGGGAATAATCCTAATTTTTATCCCCATGTAGCGCAATATGATTTTGAAGCTTGGTTATTACCTTATTGGTCAACAATTCAGAAATTAGCAAAATCTAACAAGTCAGCACCAGCAGGTTTACCGGAAAAGGTAAATCATGGAAATCCACCATCTTATAGAATTAAAGAAGTATTTGAAACTGGTAAATGTCAACGCAGTTATAATAAAATTCGTGATGGTGCGAGAATTTTGAAAGACCAAGATTTAATGGTTTCTGTTAATCAATGTCCTGAATTAAAGGCATTTATTAATACTATTCTTGAATTATGTAAGGGAGATTTAATTCCATGAATTAGGAAATAATGATATTACGAATGGCTTATCTGTTAGCTACCATGCCCGCCCGGAAATGAATTTCCGGTCTCATAGCCAAAGTAAACTAAAGTTTACTAAGGAATTTTCCCATGATTTAGTCATTTTTAGATGACTTTAGCTATTAGCAAGGAAATTAATTTCCTTGCGGGCTTTTAATTTTCCCCTATTCCCTGATATACTACCAACTAAGTTGGAAATATACAAATTATGCCACAGGACTTATCACCCCTCTGGATATCGCTGAAAACCTCATTTTTAGCGACTTTTATCACCTTCTTTTTCGGTCTTGGTGCTGCTTACTGGATGTTGGGATATCGGGGTAAAGGGAAATCTATAATTGAAGGGATATTCGTTGCACCGCTAATTTTACCGCCTACGGTTGTGGGTTTTTTGTTGTTACTATTTTTTGGTAAAAATGGTCCTGCTGGTAAATTATTAGAACCTTTTAATGTGACTATTGTATTTACTTGGTATGGTGCGGCGATCGCTGCAATGGTGGTTTCTTTCCCATTAATGTATAAAACTGCTTTGGGTGCTTTTGCACAAATTGATGCTAATTTATTAAGAGTAGCGAGAACTTTAGGCGCTAAGGAATTTACTATATTTTGGCGGGTAAGTTTACCTTTAGCATTTCCTGGTATTTTAGCAGGTGCAACTTTAGCTTTTGCCCGTGCTTTGGGTGAGTTTGGTGCAACTTTGATGTTAGCTGGTAACATTCCTGGACAAACGCAGAATATACCAATGGCGATATATTTTGCTGTGGAAGCTGGGGATATGGATGAAGCTTGGTTTTGGGCAATTATTATTGTTTCAATTTCCTTAACAGGAATTATTTTAACTAACTTTTGGCAAGAACGCAAGCAGAAAATTAGACGCACTAATAAAGCTGAAATTCAAATAATAAAATCAGAAAATCAATCCTTTTCTTTACCTCCTAATTATTTGACATCTGGTTTATTGATAGATATTGAAAAAAAACTCTCAAGTTTTCATCTGAAAATTGCCTTTAATACGGATAACCAACCTTTAGGTTTATTAGGAAGTTCTGGCGCAGGTAAAAGTATGATTCTCCGGTGTTTAGCTGGAATAGAAACACCAACTAAAGGCAGAATCGTATTAAATGATAGAGTTTTATTTGATTCAGAAAAAGGAATTAATGTTCCTGTTCGTGAAAGGAAAATAGGGTTTTTGTTTCAAAATTATGCTTTATTTCCTCATCTCACAGTAGCGCAAAATATCGCTTTTGGTTTACCTAAAGAATTATCAAATGGGAATATTAAATTAGAGGTAGAAAAGCAATTAATAGCCATGCACTTAGAGGGTTTAGGTAATCGTTATCCTCACCAACTTTCAGGAGGACAACAACAACGGGTAGCTTTAGCGAGAGCGTTAGCAAGTCAACCAGAAGCTTTACTTTTAGATGAGCCATTTTCTGCCCTGGATACACATTTACGCAGTCAGTTAGAACAACAAATGACAGAAACTTTAGCTGATTATTCTGGTGTGACTTTATTTGTTACTCATAACATGGAAGAAGCCTATAGGTTGTGTCCTAATTTGTTAGTTTTAGAAGACGGAAAAGAAGCACATCATGGTTCTAAATATGAAATTTTCCAACATCCTGCTACTATGAATGTGGCAAAAATTACAGGATGCAAAAATTTTTCTGGCGCTGTTGTTTTGTCATCCCAAAAAGTAGAAGCCATTGATTGGGGTTGTACTTTAGAAGTTGTAGAATCTATTCCTGAAAATTTATCTCATATTGGTATTCGCGCCCATCAAATTGTGTTTAAGAATGATGCAAATCTGGAAAATACTTTTCCCTGTTGGTTGGTGAGAACTAGCGAAACTCCTCACCGCATGACTTTATTTTTAAAGTTGCATTCTCCAGCGGAAAATGTTCATGATTATCATCTACAAGCAGAAGTTTATAAGGAAAAATGGGTGACAATTAAAGACAAACCTTTTCCTTGGTATGTGCATTTAGATCCTGTAAGGTTAATGTTGATGGAGTAGGTTAATTTTCAGATCCCCGACTTCTTGGAGAAGTCGGGGATCTTTGGGGGATCTTTGGTAGAAGTAAATATTTCTCACATCTTCCCATTTCTATTTACTGTCACCTGTCACCTATTTCAACAACAAATAAAATAGTTGTCCATTGCTGACTGTCACACCAGCGCGATCGCCAGCAATATCTCCTGTTCCCAAGTAATAATCTACTCTACCTGGTCCTTTAATTGCACCACCTGTATCTTGATCTAATACAAAACGGCTAACTGTCCGATTTTCCAATTCTCCGTTATTTTTAACAAAAGGAAAAGGTGCGCGAATTAAAGCTAAAGCACCAGGAGGCATTAAAGATTTATCGGTAGCTATAGAACGTTCTGGAGTCAGAGGTACACCAACAGAACCATGTGCCGATCTCCCATAGGTTTCTCTGAAAAAGACAAAGCTATTATTTCTGGGTAAATAAACATTTAAATCTTGGGGATTTTTTTGGAAATACTCAAAAATTGTGGGCATGGTTACGCCATTTTCAGGTAATTTTCCAGCCTCTACTAATGTCCGCCCCAAACTTTTATAATTATGGGCTGTATTCCCAGCATATCCTATACTTGTTTCTGTTCCATCTGTTAATTTTAACCGTGCAGAACCTTGAATTTGAATAATATAAGGTTCAAATCTATCTCTAAACCAAAATAATTCTAAACCTTTTAATTTACTTTGAGAACCTTGTAAACCATCTGCACCTTCTAATTCTAATCGAGTGGGATGAGGTCTAGTCCAAGATTTTAAATCAGGTGGTAAGCGGTAAACAGGATATTTAAATTCTTTGGTTGGTTTGCGACTAGCTAAATATAATGGTTCATAATAGGCAGTAAATAATACAGTACCTTGACTATCTCTGCCTATAGATTGATAATAAACAAACTCTTTTTCAATAGCTGTTTGTAATTCTTGAGGCGAATTAGTTGATAATACTAATTCTCTGAATCTTTGCAAACTACGATAAACACGATTTCTGGTAATTCCAGAAATTTTATATCTTTGATAAGTAGCCGCAGCCTGCCGAGTTCTTAAATATTTTAAACTCTGATCAATAGATTTTATTAATGCTTTTTTATCCGCTATTTCTTCTTGTTCACCATCATAAATCCTTGCATCTAAACAAGAATCATCATTTTCACAACAACCAACCGGTAATCTTTGTACAAGTACAGGTAAATTTTTAGTATTTTCAGTTTTTAAAGCTGTTGGTTTCAACTCTGTGGGTAAATTCCACTTAGTTACTTGACATTCGGGAGGAATTGTGTCTCGATTTTTAATCGCTGGCATTTCCAAGAAAAAAATCGTGAAGAAAAACGGTAAGCTAAAAGTTGTATTAAATATCTTTTTCATGGAATTAATTTATTCTCTTTTATTCTGATTGGAAAATTTTGACAATTATTCTGACTCCTGTACGGGCGAAGTAGGGGCGAAGTAGGGGCGAAGCATTCGGAAAATAGCCTGGTCATAAAATTGATAATTTGTTGCCCGAATGCTTCGCCCTTACAGGAAAATAGCCTTTTTATAAAATTGATAATTGGTCGCCCGAATGCTTCGCCCCTAGAACTCCTGACTCCTGAAATTTACTCATTCATATTATGGTAAGTAGCAACAGCGGAAGGAGAAATGCGATTCAAATAACGGAAAATCCAATATTTGAAAATTGTATCTAAAATCACGGGAAATGTCGCAATGAATAAGAAAATAAAATCCCTATTTGCTGGTAAACCCCAGTGTCGTGATAAACCTTCCAGAATTACTTCCCAACCGTGGGGAGAGTGGAAGCCGACAAAGACATCAGTAAATAATATAATAATAAATGCTTTGGCGCTATCACTCAAGCCATATACTACATGATCAAAGAAATCTTTGAGAACTGAAATAGAAGATTGGCTGATCAGCAACAACCAGACAAAAGCAACTACAGAAAAAACATCTGCAAACACATTTTTAATCGCATTAGCACTTTCGCGCCGAAATTCCTCTGCTACCTCCTGTGCTTTTTCTTGCATTTTAATTTCTAGCACTTCTGATGATAGCGGTGGTGCATCACTAATCAAATTTTCAAACTTGATTCTTTCTTCAAATGTTTGCAGTTCTATTAGTGCTTCTTCTTCCATTTCTTCATTGATAAAAATCTGTTCTGTTTCTGAATCTCTAAAACGATCAACTACAGGACCTACTACTACAGCTTTGGCTATTTGATGGGTGAGAAGTGGCACAATAATTAATAGTAAAATAAATCTCACAGAGATAATTGTGATTTTTTGCGTCTGCCGAAAATTCTGCACTACTTCTTGTTCTGAACTGGGATCTAATTCCGCTTGCAGACGAGTAATAGTTGTTAGAATTGAACGCGGTAAAACTCCTGTAGAATCAGCTTTTCTTTTGGGTTTATTATTGTTGTTTTTAATTACAGGTTTTGGTGTGATTGGTTGATTACTTACTTTATTTTCTGCTACAATGATAGATGGATTTACTAAATTTTCTGAATTGTTTTCTAGAACATCATTTACAGCGTCATTGGTATATTTACCAATGACTTGATCAATGAATTCTAACTTTTTTAAAACTAAAGCCGCATTGGAATATTCTATACCTGCTTTAGCTGCTGCTTTTTGCTTAGATTCATTGGAAAACCAACGACTGGCTTTAAACTCTGTCAGCCGCATCCGTACATTTTTTAATAATTTTTGTAAATCTGCTTGAAAATAATCCATGACACTACTACTGTACATAGCAGCATCACTGCTAATTTTATTACCATTAAAATGATGATCTTCTATTTCTTTAATTTTTAAAGCTGATTTATAAGCTTCCTCTAAAGAGCGTTCTGGTGTCAGTAAATACCATCTGTAAGCAGCCAGGAAAAAAGAGTATATTTTTTCACTAAACACAGGGTTTTTCATCCTCAATGCTCATTTAACACTGTTTGGTGATTCCTAAATTTAAGTTAACGCAGAAGTTATAATCAGGAGTAGATTAGTGGTTTCAAATTCTTTTTGGATTGTTGGTACTAGCCGCAGCGGAAAAACTACTCGTTTAGCCCAACAGTTTTGTGATTGGGTGCAACAAAATGACAATCAAGATATAGAGTTATTTTATCCGAAAAATCAAAATCGGAAACAAGCTAAAAGTGCAATTAAAACCGCAAATCTTTTGCAAACAGAACCCGGTGCTTTAGTTTTAGCATCTAATGATGATAATCGCCGATTATTAACTGATAAAATTGTCACTTTAACTTCAGGAAAATCCCCTATTCGAGCAAAAACAACCTTGGGTTTTATTCAAGATGAAGTGATTTTATTTTGGCCGTTATTGGTGGAATCTTTACAAATAAAAGCACAATTTCCGGTAAGATTGCGCCCAGAAACAGAGCAAGAATTAGCAACAAAGCGTTGGAATTATCAATTAGATGCAGAAACTTTGCGACGTGCAGGAGTGAATGAATATCGCTTAGTGAGGCGGATATTAGACTTATGGCAACTAGCAGCTTATAGTGGTACAGCTTGTGAAGATATTGCTAAAGTTTTACAAACAGGTTTACAAGAAAATACTAATAATCTAGAACCAGAATTTTTCACATCTTTGCTGTTAGATTGGCGGAATTGGTGTTTAAAAAGAGGATTATTAACTTATGGTTTAATTACCGAACTTTATCACCAACATTTATTAACTAATAGCGATTATCAACAACATTTAAAAAAACGTTATCAGATGATAATAGCTGATGATGTAGATGATTATCCAGCCATAGCTTATCACTTATTTGAGTTTTTATTAGATGCGGGTGCGGTGGGAGCATTTAGTTATAATCTTAATGGGGGAGTGCGTTGGGGTTTAGGTGCTGATCCTGAATATTTAAACAGGTTAGCAAAACGTTGTCGGGTAGAAAAGTTAGTGAGTTTTCCTGAAGCTAATTTAGCTGAAACCTTGGTTCAACCGATGATAGAATTAGTCACTGAACCGATGACAATTTTACGTTTACCAAAGTCGGTAAAATGTATTCAAACTGCTTCTCGCGCTCAACTTTTGCGACAAATAACAGATGTGATAATTAATGGAATTAAAACGGGAAAAGTAGAACCGGAAGAAATAGCAATTATCGCTCCTGGGTTAGATGCGATCGCTCGTTATAGTCTCATGGAAATATTAACCAAGCAAAATATTCAGGTAGAAGCTCTCAATGAACAACGTCCTTTAATTAGTTCACCCGCTGTCAGAGCATTACTCACCTTAATTACTTTAGTTTATCCCAATTTAGGAAGATTAGTAGATCGGGATGAAGTGGCAGAAATGTTAGTTGTTTTAAGTCACAGTCACACCAATGATGGGAAAGATGGAGAAAAAAAAGAATTTCCACAACCAAAAATTGATCCAGTGCGTGCTGGTTTAATAGCAGATCATTGTTTTGTACCCCATCCAGAAAATCCCCATTTATTAAATATTAAAACCTTTGAACGTTGGGATAGAATCGGCTATACTGCAACCACAGCTTATAATGAAATATTGGGATGGATTGAAAAACAGAAAACAGAAGTTCAAGAAAATGTAATTTACACACCAGTTAATCTTTTATATCAAGCAATGCAAGACTTTTTGTGTAAAGATAATTATACACCATTTCCAACATTAGCAGCATTACGAGAATTATTAGAAACTGCTCAACATTATTGGGAAATAGACACCAGGTTAAAACAAACAATTACCAATTCAATAATACAAAATAATACCATTGCCGAGTTTATTCAACTATTGCGACGTGGTACAATTACTGCTAATCCCTACCCCATTCGTCCTATAGGAAAAGCCAAAAAAGCCATTACCTTAGCTACCATTTTCCAATATCGTGCTAGTCATAGAGATCACAAATGGCATTTTTGGCTAGATGCGGGTTCACCTCTTTGGGCTAAAGGTGGTGCAGCTACTTTATTTGGTGCTACTTTATTTTTACAAGATAGATTAGGAAAACCTTGGACAGCAGCAGATGAACAAGCAGCAGAAACGCAAAGATTACGTCGCATTATTGCAGATTTACTAGCGCGTGTTTCCCAAAGAGTTTATTTATGTCACAGTGATTTAGCTGTCAATGGACAAGAACAAATGGGTCCATTATTACCTTTAGTTCATGCTTGTGATGTAATAGAAAATGAACGCAGATGAAATTAGATGAAATTAGATAAAATTAGATGAATGAATTGATTTGATGATTTTATTTATAGCTGTAGACAAAGTAGTTAGGACATCAATCATACCTGAATATTGTAGGTTGGGTTGACGTTAGGAAACCCAACATTGATAGGCTTTTGTTGGGTTGCGCTATCGCTTAACCCAACCTACGAAAACTCTTAACCGAACAGTATTGCCTCACTACCAGCCTAAATTTCCACCAATCACCAAAATCCTTACAATATAAAGGTAAAGCCATCATACATAAAATACATCAAAAACAATGGGATTATTCGGATTTGGTAAAAAAGTGGCAATGCCCACACCTACACAAGCACTGCCAGGACGCACAGAAAAAATGCCCGTACCTGCAACACACTTTGTCAACAAAAACCCCTTAAAACCTCCGTTTCCTGAAGGTATGGAAACTGCGATGTTTGGTTTAGGGTGTTTTTGGGGTGCAGAACGCAAGTTTTGGCAACAAAACGGAGTTTACAGCACTGCGGTTGGTTATGCTGCTGGTTACACACCCAACCCCACCTATAGGGAAGTTTGCACTGGTATGACCGGTCACAATGAAGTGGTGTTTGTGGTGTTTGATCCCAAAGTTATTAGTTATTCCCAACTGTTAAAAGTCTTTTGGGAAAGTCATGATCCCACCCAAGGGATGCGTCAAGGTAATGATGTCGGTACTCAATACCGTTCTGGTATTTATGTTTATTCCCCAGAACAAAAACAACTAGCGGAAGCTTCCAAGGATGCTTATGAACAAGCGTTAGTAAAAGCAGGTTATGGCAAAATTACCACAGAAATTTTAGATGCACCTGAGTTTTATTATGCTGAAGATTACCATCAGCAGTATTTAGCTAAAAATCCCGGTGGTTATTGTGGTTTAGGTGGTACTAATGTTGCTTGTCCTGTGGGTGTGTTTGAAACTTCAGTGAGTTAGAAGCTTAGGTGACAGGTGACAGGTGACAGGTGACAGTAAGAAGGCAAGAGGTAAGAAGCAAAAGGCAAGAGAAAGAAGAATGAAAGAATCAAGAAGTAATTTTTCTTCTCCTGCTTCTCCTGCTTGCCCTGTTCTCACTGCTTCTTGCTCCCTGCCCCTCACAGGGGTAGGTTTTTAATATACAGCAGTTTTCATGTCTTTAGACCACAGTAAGGGCGAAGCATTCGGATGATAGTCTTAGGTAAAAACCGATAATTAATTGTCCGAATGCTTCGCCCCTACATTGTTGACGCGAAACCTAGCCTAATTAGGGCTTGCTGAATAAACTCAAAACCTTGATAAATCAAGGGTTTCAGGTGGAAAATCAGGAAATCAGTGCAGGATTTTTCAGGGGTATACTCCTAAAAGCGTGCATTTTCCGGGTGAAATTTCAAAGAATTGGTTA
>NZ_JAQMTI010000120.1:0-2182 GCF_028329225.1 Sphaerospermopsis kisseleviana CS-549
CCAGTCCCCAGTCACCAGTCCCCAGTCCCCAGTCTCATATAATCAAAATATTCAAAGACCAGTGAAATCTATCATGTTAGATTACAATCCCCTGGCTTGTATGCCTTCTTCAGAAGAATTACCAGACTCAGACGAAACACCTGTGGATAATGAATTACAAGATTTAATTCCTGGATTGCTTAAAGCAATATTAGCAATAATTTGGGCTGACCGCATGGACTGGTTTTTTGGTGTGGATATGGGCATTTATTATGACCCCTATCAACCACCAATTGTCCCCGATGGATTTTTAAGTTTAGGGGTTGAGCGTTTTTATGATGAAAACTTGCGTCCTAGTTATGTACTTTGGGAAGAAGAAAAATTACCAATTTTGGCGTTAGAAGTTGTTTCTCACAATTACAGGAATGAGTATTCAACAAAAAAAGATGAATATGCCAAATTAGGTATATTATATTATGTAGTTTATAATCCCACTCGTCGCCGTAAACCCCGGTTAGAAGTTCACAAATTAATCAATGGAGTTTATAAATTACAAGATGGTAATATCGTTTGGTTGCCAGAAATTGGTTTAGGAATTGGTATAGAAAGAGGAACTTACCAAGGCATTACTAGAGAATGGATGTATTGGTATAACCAACAAGAAAAACGCTTTTTTACACCAGAAGAACGCGCCCAATATTCCCAACAACGCGCTCAAATTTTAGCAGAACGTTTACGAGAAATGGGAGTAGATCCTGATAGCTTAGTTTAAGCAATAAAGGACTTCCAGGAAATAAATTATCCAATCTTGTCTTGTGGGATGGGCTTCTAGCCCGTCCAGGTTTAATTACGGCTGATGACTACGACGAATTTCTGTAATTTGGTCTGCTACATCCAATAGAGATTTCGGCATTTGTGGACCAGTGAGAATGATATCAATATGAGAAGGACGGTTTGCTAGAAACTGTAAAACCTCTGTTTCTGGAATTAAACCAAAATTAATCGCTAAACTTAACTCATCCAAAACCACAAGAGAATATTTCCCTTCAGATACTACCTGTTGTGTATATTGCCACAACTTTTGTAATGCTTGGCTTTCTGTTTCATCTAAATTTGGTGTATCTATACAACGTGGTAAATCACAACGAATCCAATCTAAATTTTGCCCCATTTGTATAGGTTTGTCCTGTCCTTGATAAATACCACCTTTGAGGAACTGCACTATTAACACTGGTGTACCTTGTCCAGCAATTCTTAATGCTTGTGATATAACACTAGTAAAAAAGTTACGATGAGGGCTAGTGAAAACCTGTACTAATCCAGCTACAGAATATTGTAAGCTGAGTGTTGAATTGATACTGGGGGTTTCTAATTGGGCAACCATCATAATGAAGATAAACGGTAGTATCTATCAATTATCTAAGATAACAGGACTTACGCAAAAGGAAACGAAAGTAGGGGTAATTCATGAATTACCCCTACGCAAGAATAAGGTTTTCAGTCACATCTTGCGTAAGTCCTAGATAATTTTAATTTTTTGAGTAAAACAGAGTTAGGCAGTAGTGAATTTTAAATGATGATGATGAGGAGTGAATTGTGGTGAAATTGGTGATTTTAGGAGGTTCAGGCTCAGGAAAAAGCACTCAAGCACAAAGGCTTTGCAAATACCTTGATATGCCTCTGATTTCCACCGGTGAGATTTTAAGGGAAACTATATCTGGTAATAAATCAGCTAATGGGTACGGTGAACCAAATGATTTAGTCTCCTCTGCCAAACCTTATCTAGAAAAAGGGGAATTAGTTCCTGATGAAATGATGATTGAATGTATCAAAGTTCGCCTCAGTCAAGTGGATGTTAATTGTGGTTGGATCTTAGAAGGCTATCCCCGAACTGCTTTTCAAGCTGAAGAACTAGATTTTTTGTTGGACAGTTTAGGGCAAAAAATAGACTGGGCTATTTATCTGCAAGTACCAGAAGCGGTAATGGTTAGCCGTTCTTTAGGGCGATCGCTCCCAGATGATCAACCAGAAATTGTCCAGCGGCGTGTAGAACTATTCTATGATTGCACCATTCCTATTTTAGAATATTATGATCGTCGTCGCCGTCTATTAACCATTAATGGTGACGACTCACCAGAACAAGTACAGCACAATATTCTCAGTTTAATTGGTGATGGGTGATTGGGGACTGGGGACTGGGGAC
>NZ_JAQMTI010000121.1:0-6392 GCF_028329225.1 Sphaerospermopsis kisseleviana CS-549
CCAGTCCCCAGTCACCAGTCCCCAGTCCCCAGTCACCAGTCACCAGTCACCAGTCCCCAGTCACCAGTCACCTGTCACCTGTCACCTAACAATTAAAGAACACCAGCATTAGACATCAATGTTAATTCTTCAATGACTGCTTCTTGTGGTAATAAAACAGTGTGCAGAATTGTCTGAGCTACTATTTCTGGAGTTAACATTTTGGTACGGTCAAAGTTAACATTAACTGTTTCCGTATCCCAAATTTCAGTATTGACAGCACCTGGACAAATTCCTGTTACACGAATGCCGTGGACTCGTTCTTCTTGTGCCAATGTTTGAGAAAGGGCGAGTAAACCAGCTTTGCTGACGCAGTAAGCCCCCCAACCAGCAAAAGCTTGTTTGGCAGCTATTGAGGCAATGTTAATAATTGTCCCTTTACCTCGTTGCCTCATTCCTGGCACAATTGCCATCATGCACTGAAAGACGCTGGTAATATTTAAATCCATTACCCGCTGCCAGTCTTCTAAGGAAGTATCGCTTAAATTGGCAGTGTATCCTATACCGGCATTATTTACCAAAATGTCTATGTCGCCAAATTCATCGGCGATCGCCTGAATTTTGGTTTTTACTTGGGCAACACTACCCAGATCAACGGTGAAAGCTTTTGCTTCTACTCCTATTTCTTTTGCTACTGCTGCTACCCCTTCTAACTTCTCCTGAGAACGGCTGACTAAAGCAACATCTATTCCCGCCTTGGCAAAGGCTAAAGCCGTTGCTTTGCCTATTCCACTGCTTGCACCAGTAATTAAAGCGCGTCTTTTCTGCTCAAAACTCATGGTATCTCCAATTTTTTTGGCAGTTTTGCTATTCACTACCTACCCAATCAGTTAAATAATTCTTAAAATCAGTTGATTTTATGCTCAATATTGCTAGAATCGTTTATCAATATGGGTATATTGCCTGTTATCAGCCTTACCTGTCAGATCCGAAAGTCTTGACGTGAATAATTAGGCTCTTATATCAAGCTGTTTCATGAATACACAACAAAATGCCTATAGCTGCTCAGATTGTTAAGAATCTTTAAGCTATAGGCAATTATAGCATTGTTGAATTGCTAATCAGATATAGTTATTATTTTTATTGAGCAATTTCGGTAAACACACCAATTTTTCTAAATTTCTCATAGCGCAGTTGACGGCGCTCGGCTGGTGTTAAGCGGTTAAGTTCATCCAAATTATCTAACAAAGCTTGTTTGAGGGTGGTAGCTGTGGTTAAGGGGTCAGAATGAGCGCCACCGATAGGTTCTGGTAAAATCTGATCAATAATGCCTAAGTTTTTGAGATCGTGGGAAACGATTTTTAATGCTACTGCGGCTTGGGGTGCTTTAGCTGCATCTTTCCACAAAATAGCAGCGCAAGCTTCTGGGGTAGCAACGGTATAAACCGAGTGTTCAAACATCAGCAGGCGATCGCCTACACCAATACCCAAAGCACCACCAGAACCACCTTCACCAATGACGGTACAGAGAATTGGCACATCAAAACAAAACATTTGCCGTAAATTATAAGCGATCGCTTCACCTTGTCCTTGATGTTCTGCTTCTATCCCCGCCCAAGCACCGGGGGTATCAATAAAGGTAATAATGGGCATACCAAATTTATTGGCGTGTTCCATTAACCGTAATGCTTTACGGTAGCCTCCAGGTGCAGCCATGCCAAAATTCCGGGCGACATTATCTTTAGTATCCCGGCCTTTTTGATGACCCAACATCACCACAGGTTGTCCACCCAAACGACCCACACCACCCACTAAAGCTGGATCATCACCTCCACAGCGATCGCCATGTAACTCCATCCATTCATCACTAATCGCCTGGATGTAATCTAATGTACTAGGACGGCGCGGATGTCTTGCCACTTGCAGTCTTTGAGATGGTGTCAAACTGCTAAAAATTTCCTCCCGCAGTTGCATCGCTCTAGTTTCCAGTTGGCGAATTTGCCCGGAAACATCCACACCATTTTCATCTGCTAGTTGCCGAATTTGATCAATGCGAGTAGCCAGTTCTGCTAAAGGCTTTTCAAAATCCAATAATAGGGGTTTGCGTTCAGTAGTTGCCATAGTTAGGGAATAGTGAATGGGGACTGGGGACTGGGGAATAGTGACTGGGGACTGGGGACTGGGGAATAGTGACTGGGTAATCAATTTTTTTCATGTTTCCCAATCACCAATCACCAATCACCAGCCCCTAAACTAATAATGGTCTAAAACCATGTTTAAGCGATAGTTGACCAATATATTCCATTTTGTCTACGGTAATCTGATTGCGCCCCCAAGAAAAGTTAGTGTATAACTTCTCAAATTCCAATAACATTGATTCTGCAAAACAAGCAAACAATTGCCGTTCTGGAACTTCCATATTCACGATTTTCATAATTTTCCAGTCAATATCCAGGGAATGCTCCACAATTCCACCATTTAACACATACACACCTGGATGCTGAATTTTTGTCCCTAAGTTTTTAGGATAGCCACCATCAATCAATAAACATGGTTGCTTTAACACTGTGGGGTCAATTTCTACACCTTTGGGCATACTCGCCACCCAAACTACAATATCTGCTTGGGGTAGTGCCTCGTCTAAACCCATAATCTTACCACGTCCCAATTCTGCCTGTAGTGCTTGCAGACGCTCTTGGTTACGGGCGATCAATAGTAGTTCTTGGACATCTGTTTTTTTATCCAGCCAGCGAGTAACTGCACTCCCAATATCACCAGTCGCCCCACACACTGCTACAGTTGCTTTTGAAAGTTCTATTCCTAATTGCTGGGAAGCTGCTTCTACCTGACGGCAAATAATATAAGCTGTATGGGTATTGCCTGTAGTGAACCGTTCAAACTCTAATGTGACATTACGGACTTGTTGAAACTGCTCTAAATTAAAGTTCTCAAAAATAATTGAAGAAAACCCACCCAAAGCCGTAATATCAATACCATGCTTTTGAGCATGAGCCATAGCATTTAGTATTTTGCGTGTAGCCGCCTTAATCCGCCGATTTGCCAACATTTCTGGCAAAAAGCAAGACTCTACATATTTTCCTTCAATTTTTTGACCTGTTACGCTGGTAACAGTAATGTGATCAACTATTTGCGGCGGGGCGCTACACCAAAAATCTAGCCCTTGATCGGCATATTCTGGGTATCCCAATTCTTGAGCTACAGATTGAGCGTGTTCTAAACTTGTCAGATGTCCAATTAGACCAAACATTAGTGATATTTTAGGCGTGTCCTATACAAAGCTGGTTATTAGAAATAATCTCTAATTCTTAAAAATACTATATAAGGTGTCTGAATAATGAGTAATTCCTGAAAGGAGTCAGGAGTCAGGAGTCAGGAGTTACAGGAGTTCAGGAGTTTTGATTTTTTCCCAGTCACCAGTCCCCAGTCACCAGTCCCCAGTCCCCACTCCCCACTCCCCAGTGTCCCTAAACGGTTGCCAGTCCGTAGGCAGAAAGACGCATGATGTCACGGGTTGTAAAGCCAATGTTACTTAATGCTTCTCCGTATTGAATCATGAAGTCTTCTACCAAGGCATCTTTTTCCATGCCCAAGATTTTAGCATCATCAGCTACTTTGTTGAGCATTTGCCAGACAATAGGCAGGTTTTGACGGTTGGCTGCTTCTAATTCTGCTTTGGAATCTTCAAAGTTTGCTTCCAACCAAACCTCACCAAAGTTTAGATGACTATATTCGTCTTTAACTACACATTCAGTAATGTTGCGGGCAAAATCATCAGCTACAGGAATGTAGATGTTATAAGCTGCGATCGCAAAACATTCAATAATTAAAGATTGAATTAACAGACAAGTCACAACTTTACCTTCTGCTGCTGCTTTTTGGAAGTTTTCATGCAGTCCTGAGAAAAACTTCTTAGCAAACTGTATATCAGGAGTAACTGATAAATTGCGTCCACAAGCTTCAAAGCCTTTCTTGTGTTTGTTTTCCATCTTTGAAAGCTTGATCAGTTCATCTTTACTATTTGGCAACAGTTCAGCTAATCTGATGTAATTATGATATGCTTCTTCTTCCCCTTCAATTACAATCGCATTAATTCGGCTATAAGCATCTTTGTATTTTGCGCTCTGAAAATCAATTTCTTGAGTTTGTTCAACAAGTTGCTGCATAGTAGGTTGACTCCGTACCCCTAAATTATTTTGCTACTGAAATTTAATTCACCCACTCAATTGTGGGCAATCATCACTATTGTTTAATTTAACTTAACAAGAAGTTATGGTAATTAGATTAATTTTTACCAATTAGCACCCCATCAAAAGTCAAGTATTTCCATCCTTTATTCCCCGTTTTCTATAGTCTGACTAGGAAAAACCAATGATTTTGAAGTTATCAACCATGTCTAAACTCAACTGGAATTGGCAAAACACGAACTTTTGGAGCTTTTTACTGTTACTGCTAGGAGCATTCATAGTTTTACTACCATTATTCGTGGTTGTTCTCACTTCCTTTGCTCCTGTGGGTGCTACACCGGGAGTTGGGGGAGAAAATAACTGGACTTTGGCCAATTACCAGGAAGCTTGGGAACGAGGCAAGTTTTTACTGGCTTTTGCTAATTCTACCTTAGTAGCGATCGCAGTTACAGCTTTTCAGATTATCACATCTGCCCTGGCTGGTTACGCCCTCGCTAGGCTGAAATTTTGGGGTAAACAAGCAATACTACTAGTTATACTGGCCACTTTAGTCATTCCCTTTCAGTTATTGGTGATTCCCATTTTCCTGGTTTTGAAGTGGGGAAACATGATAAATACTTACTGGGCTTTAATTTTACCCACTGCGGTTAATGGTTTTGGTATTTTTCTGTTACGTCAATATTTCCAGACAATTCCCGTAGAATTGGAAGAAGCTGCTGCCATTGATGGAGCAAACCGACTGCAAATTTTATGGCAGGTAATGTTACCTTTAGCACGTCCCGCTTTAGTAACTCTATTTTTGTTCACCTTTATCGGTGAATGGAATGATTTATTTAAACCTTTGGTGTTTACAACCAAACCTGAATTAAGAACTGTACAACTGGCTTTAGCAGAATTTCAAGAACTATTTACCAATAATTGGCCGCTGATGATGGCGGCTGTGACAATTGCTACTGTTCCTGTAATGGTGTTATTTTTGATTGGACAAAAGCAGTTAATTCGCGGTATTGCGACAACGGGGATTAAGAATTAGTCAGAATCAGGATATCCAGGATTTTAGGATTTACAGGATTAACAATTTGGTGATGATGAAAATTAATGTAAAGTAAGCCACTCCAACCAAACACATAAAAACACTAAACTCAAATTCTGTCATTAACAGAAAAGATGCAAAAGCTGGGTTTAGTTTTAATTATAGTCTCATTTTTACCCTGGTTAGCGATCGCTCTCATTTTACCATTTCTCCCACTTGCAGTTGCCCAAAAAGCCCTATTAGTAACAGCTTTATTGGTTTTTGCAGAAATTGTATTTTGGTTAGGTGCGCTACTTGTTGGTAAGGAAGTAATACAGCGATATCGGCGTTATTTGAATTTTCGTTATCTGCGAATATTGCTAAAAAGATGGAAACGGAAAAACAGAAAAAGATAGTACAGCAGGAGTCAGGAGTCAGGAGTCAGGAGTCAGAATAAAAATCAAGTATACTTTATTTATCTCCCAAACAAATCATCCCTATACCATTTCTCTGTAACATTGCACTAAATCTTTAACGTCTTAATTTACTGTCTTCCTTTGTGTACTTTGCGTACTTTGCGGTTAGTAAAAAAAATTAACTGCAACTTCCTAGAGAATTGGTATTAATCTAACATCCTGTAAATCCTTAAATCCTGGATATCCTGATTCAGACAATCAAAATTATCATACCCCATTTGTTAAAATAGGTCTTTAGAAATCTCTGTATAAAGTATAAACCCAGAACATGGCAGCACAAAAACTCAACGAAACCGAACTACAACAAGCCCTCAACAGTTTACCAGGATGGCAAATTAAAGAAGGCAAATTATACAAAGAATACAAATTTAAAGACTTTGCTACCGCTTTAGGTTGGATGGTGACAGCAGGTGTTTACGCAGAAACAATGGGACATCACCCCGAATGGTCTAATGTTTACAGCACTGTAAAGGTGAATCTTGTCACCCACGACATCGGTAATGCTATCAGCAATTTAGATGTCGAATTGGCGAAAAAAATGGAAGAAACATATAAATAGGGAATTGGTAATTGGTAATTGGTAATTCAATTTTGGATTTTGGATTTTGGATTTTGTTCACTCCAATCTAAAATCTAAAATCTAAAATCTAAAATTTTCTTCCCCAGTCCCCAGTCCCCAGTCCCCAGTCCCCAGTCCCTAATTAGTCTCCTGAATCTGTA
>NZ_JAQMTI010000122.1:0-8955 GCF_028329225.1 Sphaerospermopsis kisseleviana CS-549
CCCCAGTCCCCAGTCACCAGTCACCAGTCACCAGTCCCCAGTCCCCAGTCCCCAGTCCCCAGTCACCAGTCACCAATCACCAGTCCCCTGTTCCCTCTCTTGTTGCCATTTTTGCAGCAAATCGGGACGACGGGAAGCGGTGCGTTGAATTTGTTGTTGAAAACGCCATTTGGCAATTTCCGCATGATTACCACTGAGTAGCACATTTGGGACTTTCCAACCGCGAAAATTGGCAGGACGGGTATACTGGGGAAAATCTAATAAACCTTCCTCAAAACTTTCAGCCTTGAGAGATTCTACCTTACCTACAGTTCCCGGTAGTAAGCGTACAACGCCATTTAATAACGCCATCGCCGGAATTTCGCCACCGGTGAGGATAAAATCACCCAAAGACACTTCACGAGTGACTAAATTTAGCACTCTTTCATCTACCCCTTCATAATGTCCACAAATCACCACCAATTGGTCATAATTTGTTGCTAATTCTCGCAGCAGGGGCTGATTTATTGTTTCACCTTGGGGACTCATCAAAATTACTTCTCGACGCGGTAAAATCGGCAAAGATTCCACAGATGCAAAAATCGGTTCAGGCTTCATCAGCATCCCCACACCACCGCCGTAGGGTTCATCATCTACCTTACGATGTTTATCTGTGGTAAAATCCCTGGGATTAACCAGATGTACTTCAGCAATCTGCTTGGCTAGGGCTTTGCCCAAAAGACCAGATCCCAGAACTGAACTAAAACTATCAGGAAAAAGTGTAACTATATCAAAACGCACAATAATTCGTATTTAATGACACTAAGATGAGATTGGGACATTTAACGTAAATTACCAATGAGGCACAAGGCACAAGACAGAAGGCACAAGACAGAAGGCACAAGGCACAAGGCACAAGGCAGAACGTAAATATTTCTCCCCATATTCCCATCTTTCTATCTTCCCCTCTTTATCCCATTAAGAGTTCCTGTGAAGTCAGGAGGAGGTAATACTAGAGATAAACCGTAGCTATAGTATCTAAAAATACCAGAATTCTTATCTTTTTGGTGGGAGCAAAAGTTTTTCTAATTACTTAATTTATGTTTAAATATTGTCACAACTAAATTTAAATTAATAATCCCACCAAAGTTAACAACTTCCAGGATGTATCGAGCCAGCTTCAGAAAAAAGAGTGTCAAGACCTGCTTTCGCCCCCAAAACTAAAGGGTAAACCCAGCCTGAAAGCACTATTTATTCTACCACTCTGGAATCAGCAGAAAGGTGAAAAACAAGGCGCTGGTGATGAGGAACAGTAACGGACATGACAGAACTTAAACTTCATCTGCGTTTAAGGAAAAGTTGGAGAGTCAAATTTAGCAACTCTGAAACTGATCACAAGTGTCCTCTTAAAAAAGCAAAGGGCGAAAAGAAACAGGCGACTAAACCTGATTAAATTCACAAGCCATTCGCCACAAGCCTGGGAAACCTTTAAAGGCGATGGTTCCTGAAGTTGTTGACCACAGAAACACAATGCAGCAATTAAAAGCTAAATCGCTGGAAATGAGGACACCCCAAGCAACTAAAACCGCCGTTCTAGTTATCGGAGGCGCAGAAGACAAAGTTCACGGACGCGAAATCTTGCGGACTTTTGTTGCTCGTGCTGGTGCTAGTAAGGCATATATTACAATTGTTCCATCTGCCTCCCGCGAACCAGCCATCATTGGTGGTCGGTATATTCGCATTTTTGAAGAAATGGGTGCGGAAAAGGTTGAGATTTTAGACATTCGTGAACGCGAACAATGCGACAACTCTCAAATTCAGGCATCCTTAGAAGCCTGTACTGGGGTCTTTTTAACAGGGGGAGATCAATTGCGCCTCTGTGGAGTTCTGTCAGATACACCGGCAATGGATATTATCCGCCAGCGGGTGCGAGCAGGACAACTGACTTTAGCAGGAACGAGTGCGGGGGCAGCAGTCATGGGACATCACATGATTGCAGGTGGAGGTAGTGGGGAAACGCCCAATCGTTCCCTGGTTGATATGGCCACAGGTTTAGGATTTATTCCTGAAGTTATCGTCGATCAACACTTTCACAACCGCAATCGGATGGGAAGATTGATTAGTGCGATCGCAGCCCATCCAGATCGTCTTGGTATTGGCATTGATGAAGATACTTGTGCTGTGTTTGAACGTGATGGTTGGTTGCAAGTATTAGGTAAAGGTAGCGTCACAATTGTTGACCCTACAGAACTTACCCATACTAACGAACACCATGTCAGTGCCAACGAACCATTGACTGTACATAATTTACGTCTACATATCCTCAGTTACGGAGATCGCTTTCATCTTTACCAACGTACTGTTTTACCCGCTGTGCATCGGATCTCCAGCTGACGGGATAGAGTATCTGAGGTTACACTGGTTGACCGCGCATTTATTTGTTGTTGCCAAAAAAATAGACAAATACTATCTAAAAAGAAAAAACTGTTTATAGTGAACAGTTTAGCGGTCAATTTCAGTAAGAAACTAGAATTTTGGTTCCGAATCTCCATCTACCTATTCCCATGAGAATCCTCAAGATCCAGACCTTACGCGGCCCAAACTATTGGAGCATTCGACGCCATAAACTAATCGTCATGCGCCTTGATTTGGAAAACCTTGCCGAAACACCCTCAAATCAAATCCCAGGCTTTTATGAAGGATTAGTTGAAGCCCTACCAAGTCTGGAGGGTCACTATTGTTCACCGGGCTGTCGTGGTGGTTTTCTGATGCGTGTACGAGAAGGCACCATGATGGGTCATATCGTAGAACACGTAGCTTTAGAACTCCAGGAACTAGCTGGAATGCACGTAGGTTTCGGCCGTACCCGTGAGACTGCCACTCCTGGAGTTTACCAGGTAGTGATTGAGTACCTAAATGAAGAAGCGGGACGTTATGCGGGACGTGCAGCAGTGCGGCTTTGTCAAAGCATTGTTGATCGGGGTCGTTATCCTAAAGCCGAGTTAGAGCAGGATATTCAAGACCTTAAAGACTTTTGGCGTGATGCTTCCCTTGGTCCTTCTACAGAAGCAATAGTCAAAGAAGCAGAAAAAAGAGGTATTCCTTGGATGCCTCTAGCCGCCAGGTTTCTGATTCAACTCGGCTATGGTGTGAATCAAAAACGGATGCAGGCCACAATGACCGATAAAACAGGCATTCTCGGTGTAGAATTAGCTTGTGATAAAGAAGCCACCAAACGCATCCTCGCTACCAATGGTGTACCAGTACCCAGAGGTACGGTGATTAACTTCTTGGATGATTTGGAAGAAGCCATTGAATATGTTGGCGGTTATCCTATAGTCATCAAACCTCTAGATGGCAATCATGGACGTGGTATCACCATTGATATCAGAAATTGGGATGAAGCTGAAGCAGGCTATGACGCGGCTAGACAGGTTTCCCGTTCTATTATTGTGGAACGGTATTATGTTGGGCGTGACCATCGGGTGTTAGTGGTAGATGGTAAAGTTGTAGCTGTAGCGGAACGAGTTCCCGCCCATGTAGTTGGTGATGGTAAATCCACTATTGCTGAATTGGTTGATGAAACCAACAAAGACCCGAATCGCGGTGAAGGTCATGATAATGTCCTGACTAAAATTGAGTTAGATCGTACCAGCTACCAGCTATTAGAAAGACAAGGTTACACCGTTAATAGTGTGCCTCCCAAGGGGCAAATTTGTTATCTGCGGGCAACGGCTAACCTGAGTACAGGTGGTATTGCTGTAGACCGTACCGACGAAATTCACCCGGAAAATGTCTGGTTAGCACAACGGGTAGTGAAAATTATCGGTTTGGATATTGCAGGTTTGGATGTCGTCACCACGGATATTAGCCGTCCGCTGAGAGAGATGGATGGTGTGATCGTGGAAGTTAACGCCGCCCCTGGTTTTCGGATGCACGTTGCTCCCAGTGTGGGTACTCCCCGCAATGTTGCCGGCGCAGTCATGGATATGCTGTTCCCCAACGAAAAACCGAGCCGTCTTCCTATCCTCAGTGTCACTGGTACTAATGGTAAAACTACTACAACTCGTCTGTTAGCACACATTTATAAGCAAACAGGTAAAGTTGTCGGTTATACCACAACAGATGGTACTTATATCGGTGATTTCTTGGTGGAAGCTGGAGATAACACTGGTCCTCAAAGCGCCCATGTGATCCTGCAAGATCCAACTGTGGAGGTGGCTGTATTAGAATCGGCACGGGGCGGTATTCTCCGTTCTGGGTTAGGTTTTGATGCGGCTAATGTGGGTGTGGTGTTAAATGTGGCTGCTGACCATTTAGGTATCGGTGATATTGATACCATTGAACAGTTAGCAAACCTGAAAAGTGTAGTTGCTGAAGCGGTGTTTCCTGATGGTTATGCAGTTCTCAATGCTGATGATCATCGTGTAGCAGCGATGGCAGAAAAAACAAAAGCCAATATTGCTTACTTCACCATGAATCCTGACTCGGAACTGGTGCGAAAGCACATCCAGAAGGGAGGAGTAGCGGCAGTATATGAAAATGGTTATCTGTCAATTGTTAAAGGCGATTGGACACATCGGATAGAAAGAGCAGAAAATATACCCTTAACAATGGGCGGAAAAGCGCCGTTTATGATTGCCAATGCTTTAGCAGCAAGTTTGGCAGCTTTTGTACAGAATGTGAGTATTGAACAAATTCGTTCTGGTTTGAGGACTTTCCGCGCTTCAGTGAGTCAAACACCAGGACGGATGAATTTGTTTAATTTGGGTAAATACCATGCTTTGGTAGATTATGCCCATAACCCTGCTAGTTATGAAGCTGTGGGATCTTTTGTTCGTAACTGGACAAGTGGACAGCGCATAGGTATAGTCGGGGGACCGGGCGATCGCCGGGATGAAGATTTTGTCATTCTGGGTAAATTAGCAGCTGATATTTTTGACTACATCATTGTTAAAGAAGATGATGACACTAGAGGTAGACCACGGGGATCAGCCGCAGATTTGATTATTCAAGGCATTAATCAGGCTAAACCTAATTGCCGTTATGAATCAATTCTGGATGAAACCCAAGCCATTAATAAAGGTTTGGATATGGCTCCTGATGGTAGTCTGGTGGTGATTTTACCGGAAAGTGTGAGTCGTGCTATTCGGTTGATTAAGGTGCGGGGTGTACAGGAAGAAATTCAGCCACAAAGCGCAAATACTACGATTAATGATTCCCAAAATGGGGTAGCACCTTCTTCCGTGGTTAATACCCTACTCTAATTTCCGGTAGGGATAATTTATGAATTGTCCCTACTGTTGATTTTTTTTTGTGTTATTAGTTCGTTGGGTTGTCGGTTTTTTTGTCTGAATCAGGATGTCTGGTTACTGAGCGACTTGTACTGAGCCTGTCCTGAGCGGTGTCGAAGGGCGATGTCGAAGGGCGGTGTCGAAGGGCGGTGTCGAAGGGCGGTGTCGAAGGGCGATGTCGAAGTAAGTCGAAGTACAGGATTTCAGGATTTTCAGGATGATCAAAGATATAAATTATATTATTGATTGTAGTGATTTTTTTGTCTGAATCAGGATGTCTGGTTACTGAGCGACTTGTACTGAGCCTGTCCTGAGCGATGTCGAAGGGCGCAGTCGAAGTAAGTCGAAGTACAGGATTTAAGGATTTACAGGATGGGAAAGGATATAAATTATGCTATTGATCGTAATGAATAGCAATCAGCATTACAAGAAGTTGAACGGCTTTTATTTAATAAAAATAGAACCACAGAAGAAGATGCTTTATATGATTTATTAGTAATGTTGGTAGAGAAATATGAAACTGAAAATCATCCTTTAGAACCTGCAAAACCTCTACAATTTTTACAATATTTGATGGAAGAAAGGGGAATGAATGAAGCAGATTTATTAAATATTTTAGGTCTTAAAGAAGGTGATCAGGAAGTCAATGCTATCCTTAGAGGTGATTGTAATATCAATGCAGAACAAGCTGAAGTTTTAGGTAAATATTTTCATGTTCCGTCTAAGTTATTTGTTTGATTATTGATAATTGGCGTTTATTTTCCATACGTTCACGCAGATAAAGATGAATTAATTTTACATAAGAAATGCCAGTTTCTTGAGCTATTTCTTCAAAGTATTCAATTACATCCTGTTCTAAATCAATTGTGACCTGTTTTTTCAACTGTTTAGAATAGGGATTTTTAATAGATTGAGAAAAATCATAATTTTCTCTTATATTATATCAACTCTTGATATTGTTTTTGTTCTGATTTAAACAAAATTCTACTGTTTCTGAAATATCAAGAGACTTTGAGGTATTACCCGCACGAATATAGAGTTCTGATTTTTTATCTTTACCTTGCATCACAGCTATTATATCTGATTTTCTGACATCAATTGCACATACTGTTTTACTTTGTATTGTCTCAAATCTAACTGTAACTAATGACATAAAGCCAGGACCAATGCGATCGCAAATCAGATTTACAATTGTTTGTTCAAATTGATCTAGAGAACCTTTGGAAAGTGTAGCCAAATCTTGCTCTAATCCAAAAATATTACCATCATCTTCAACTCCAATAATTAGCGTTCCACCTTCAGAATTGAGAAAAGCAGCAATAGTTTTAAGGACACTAAATTTTAAATCCTCATTTTTACGATTTTGTCTAACATCCCATTGCAAAGTGCTTTTATATTCTAATTTTGGACTTTCTGGTAATTTTATCAGTTGAGAAATTGGTTGTAAATCACCTATTTTTCTAATAGTAGTTAAAAACCGTCTTAATTTTCGTTCCTCAAGTAATTTGTTGAGGGTATCTTCATTATCTGCTGTTTCAATCACAGTTTTATTAATGACTGCAATATATTTACCCCAATAGTCTTTTTCTAAAAGTTCCAGATTTTCAGTTATCCATTGTTCATTGTGAACATTACCCCACCGATTAAAATATGTAATAGCTTCTTGGATAGAATCGTGGAGAGCATCAAAAACATTACCCCGCATGGTTTTAGAAATATAGTCCCATGCTTGCAATTTAAAAGCATTTCGACAATCTATCACATTATCATTAGCAGTGAGGATAATCACCACTGATGAAAGATTACGTGCTTTTACTTCTTCTAAAATCACAAATCCACTGTTATCTTGCTCCATTCGCATATCAGCAATTATGACATCAAAAGGATCACATAACTTTTCTGTTGCTTCAACTACACTAGAAGCAGTCTGAATCTGACGATAACCATAATCATTTAACCACTCTATAAGTTGAGTGAGGTAGCCAGAATTATCTTCCACCAATAGCAAATGAATATTTTTAGTCTGCATAATTCTATAATTTTCAGAGATTTAAAAATGACACAAAGCAAATTATACCATATTCCTAGTATAACCTGATAGTGTGACTTATATCAAATTTAACACAATTAAGTATTTTCGGTTTTTGTATAAGGAATATAGATTTTAAATCTAGCTCCTTTCCATCCAGTTTCTTGGATGTGTCCGTTCATCTGTGTTAATGTTTTGCGGATAATGAATAATCCTAAACCACTACCATGACCTTCACTAGCGGTAGTTTTTAAAGGTTGAAATATCCAATCTTTTTTATCTGGGGGAACTCCTTGACCATTATCATTAAACTCAATTAATAGATATTTTTGCTCACCAGGAATATTAGCACCACGGATTCCCGGAGGATTGATAATATCCTCTGTAGATATAGAGATGTTTAAATCTAGTTTTTTAGCATTGTGTTTGAGGGAATTTTCTACTAATTCATTTAAAATACTTTTGATCTTTTCTTCATCACCATTAAACTCTGAATCACCATTTTTAATATCCAGAGTAATAGAAGCATTATCAATATGAGGGTTAGCTTCCCATTTTTCAAATAGTTTTTTGATTTTAAAATGATGATTTTTAATTTTAATCCCTTCATTAATGGCTTTGAGATCATTAAGAGCAATTTGAGTAAATTCTAGTTGTGTTAATAGTTTCTCAAATTGCTTATAGTGAGGGTCATCAACAGCAAGTTTTCTCATTGCACGTCTAGTTTTAGACTCAATAATTGCTAACTGATTATTAACAAAATCAGAAATATCGTGAGCAGTTTTGGAAATAATTGCTATAATTTGCTCGTATTCATCATTAGCAATAGTGGAAATTTGGGATTTTTCTAATGCTCGACGACGGTTAACTTCTTCAAATACATCCTCAATATCATTAATAATACCTGTAAGTAAGGGATCTTCTGTTTGAGAAAAACGCAAAATCCGGTAAGCAATGCCTTTGAGAATACTGATTTCATTAGCAATTTTATGATAAATTGCTCGATTTAGTATTTCGGTGTCATTCACACCACTTTGATAATCAGATTTGACCATTTTAAAATATTCTTCTTCACTTAAATTTAGTGTCAACATTTCCATTGCTTGAGAATAGCGTGGTGATTCCTCAGCAATTTGTTGTAACATCTTCATAGCAGTTTCATTATAAGGATTATGAGCGAGAATACTTCTAGCACTGGATAGTATTGACTTCTCTTTATCATCTGAGTTAGCAAGTGCTAAGTTAAAATACTTATTTCCTTGTTCGTAAGATTGAAGACAATAATAAAGTCTTCCTAAAGTAATATGAATAACATTTATATGATATTGGGGGAGACTATCAAAATCTATCGCTTGCAGTTGAGATATGGCATCTGTGTATTTACCCAAATGTTCTAGACATCTAGCGTATATAAAAGATATGTAATTATTAGATTTTATTTGTAAAAATCTCTCAAAAATATCACAAGCTTTTTCATAATTTCCCGACTCAGCTAAGGCTTTACCATAGCTATTTAATGCTATTATATCATCAGGATTAATTTTTAAAGACCTCTCAAAAATATCACAAGCTTTTTCATAATTTCCCGACTCAGCTAAGGCTTTACCATAGCTAGTTAATGCTATTATATCATCAGGATTAATTTTTAAAGAC